>DATMMB010000257.1:0-15755 GCA_035569895.1 Solirubrobacteraceae bacterium
CGAGCTCGACTTCTCGAGCATCTCCGGGAGCCAGAACTGAGATTTGTATGACGGCCCGCTCGCCACTGACGATCCCGATCCCGATTCGCTGTCCCAGCCCAGATGTGTTTGCCTGGGCTGGAGCGAGCGGGCCGCAAGGGTGTCCCTGAGATGGAGGAGCTGGCCCAGGTATACGCCCGCTCGCTGTTCGAGGTCGCCCGCGAGCAGGGCAAGCTTGACGTGCTGCGCGAACAGCTCGCGCAGCTGGCCGACGCGCTGCGCGAGAGCCGGGAACTGGAAGTGTTCTTCTTCTCCCCCTACTTCTCCACCAAGGAGAAGCAGGAGGCGCTCGGGAAACTGCTGGATGGCGCTGATGAGGTGCTGCTGAACTTTCTCAACCTGCTGATCGAAAACCACCGGATGCCGGTGATCTTCCACATCCGCCGCCAGTACGAGCGTCTGTGGGATGAGGAGAACAAGACGCTGCCGGTGGAGATCACCAGCGCGATCGAGCTCGACCCGGCCACCACCGAGAGCCTCGGCAAGACGATCGGCGAGCGCGCCGGGCGCAAGGTGCAGCTCGCCGCCCGTGTCGATCCGGACATCCTCGGCGGCATCATCCTCAGGGTCGGCAACTCGATTCTCGATGCCTCTATTCGCAATCGACTGGAGCAGCTGCGCAGGCAGGTTGCCCAAGGAGCAGCATGAGGGGACTCGCTCGCCAACGCCCGAGCCGTCTGCGCCCGTGCCGGATGGGGCAGGCACGATCAAAACGAATTCACTGGATGAACCACTAGGAGAGACATGCAGATCAATCCGGACGAGATAACCAGCATCCTCAAGAGCCGCATCCAGGGGCTCGACGCGGGCGCCGCGGAGCTGACCGAGGTCGGCACCGTGCTGTCGGTGGCCGACGGCATCGCGCGCCTGCACGGCCTGGAGAACTGCATGTCCTTCGAGATGCTGGAGCTCCCGCACGGCGTCACCGGCCTGGCCCTCAACCTCGAGTCCGACAACGTCGGCGCGGTGCTGTTTGGCGAGTGGGAGCACATCGCCGAGGGCGACACCGTCAAGCGCACCGGCAAACTGCTCGAGATCCCCGTCGGCGAGGCGCTGCTCGGGCGGATCGTCGACCCGCTGGGCCGCCCGCTGGACGGCAAGGGCGAGGTTCACACCAGCGAAACCCGCCCCGCCGAGTTCAAGGCGCCCGGCGTGGTGCAGCGCCAGCCGGTGAAGGAACCGATGCAGATCGGGCTGAAGGCGATCGACGCGATGATCCCGATCGGCCGCGGCCAGCGCGAGCTGATCATCGGCGACCGCCAAACCGGCAAGACCGCGATCGCAATCGACGCGATCATCAACAATCGGGACACCGGCGTGGTGTCGGTGTATGTGGCGATCGGCCAGCGCATGTCCACCGTGGTGGCGCTGGCGCAAACGCTCGACGAACATAATGCGCTGGACAACACGATCATCGTCGCCGCGCCCGCCGACGAGGCGGCGCCGATCAAGTTCATGGCGCCCTACGCCGGGTGCGCGATGGGCGAGCACTTCCTCTACAACGGCCGCCATGCGCTGTGCGTGTACGACGATCTCACCAAGCACGCCTACGCCTACCGGCAGATGTCGCTCTTGCTGCGCCGCCCGCCCGGCCGCGAGGCCTATCCCGGCGATGTCTTCTACCTGCACTCGCGCCTGTTGGAGCGCGCGGTGAAGCTCAACAACGACCTCGGCGGCGGCTCGCTTACCGCCCTGCCGGTGATCGAGACGCAGGCGGGGGATGTCTCCGCCTACATCCCCACCAACGTGATCTCGATCACCGACGGGCAGATCTTCCTGGAGTCCAAACTCTTCAACTCCGGCGTGCGTCCCGCGATCAACGTCGGCATCTCCGTGTCGCGCGTGGGCGGCAACGCGCAGATCGGCCCGATGAAGAAGGTCGCCGGGCGCATCAAGCTGGAGCTCTCCCAGTACCGCGACCTCGAGGCCTTCGCCCAGTTCGGCTCCGACCTCGACGCCGACACGCAGCGCACGCTGGCGCGCGGCGAGCGGCTGGTGATGACGCTCAACCAGCACGAGCGCGCGCCGCTGCCGGTCGAGGACCAGACGCTCCAGATCTACGCCGCCACCGCCGGCTTCCTCGATCGCCTGTTCGTCGAGCGCGTGGGTGAGTTCCTCGCCGAGCTGACCGAACGGATGCACTCCGAGCACGCCGATGTCCGCGCGAAGATCGCCGGCGGCGACTGGTCGCAGCAGACGCAGAAGGCCGTCCACGACGCGGTCGAGGCGTTCGCGCGGGACTTCGGCTTCGACCTCGACGAGGAGGGCCAGCCGCTGGACGAGGACGAACCGATCCGCGCGCAGGACGCCCCTGAGCGGGAGGCCCAGCCGGCCTAGCGCCGTCTGACGCGCACAGCGATGGCCTCTCAACGTGACGTCAAGAACCGGATCTCCTCGGTGAAGAACATCCAGAAGATCACGCGCGCGATGGAGATGGTGGCCGCCGCGCGGCTGCGTCGCGCCGAGCAGCGGATCGAGGCGTTGCGCCCCTACGCGGAGGCGCTGCGGCGCATGACTCGCACCGCCGCGCGCGCCGCGGGAGCCGCGGAGATCGCGCGCTTGCCGTTGCTGCGCGAGCCGGCCGCCGCCGACGTCGAGGGCGGCGCCGTCGCGCTGCTGCTGATCACCGGCGACCGCGGCCTCGCGGGTGGCTTCAACTCGCAAGTGATCCGTGCCGGCGTACGCCGCCACGGCGAGCTGGCCGCGGAAGGGCACGATGTCGCTTGGTATGTCACTGGGCGTCGTGGCGTCTCTTCGGTGACGTTCCGCGGCTTCGAGCTGAGCGGCGGCTACACCGGCTTCGCCGACCGGCCCGTGCTCGCCGACGCGCGCACCGTCGGTGGCGACGTGATCGAGGCGTTCACCGCCGGCGGCCTGTATCGGGTCGAGCTGATCTTCAACGCCTACGTCTCCCCGCTCACGCAGGTGGTTACGCGCGAGACGCTGCTGCCGATCTCGCAGGCGACGATCGCTGGAGACGAGGAGGCAGAGGAAGGGGAGGCAGGAGCGGCGAGCGATGGCCCGGGCGCGCTGGTGGAGTACGAGCCCGATCCCGAGCAGGTGCTGCGTCAACTGTTGCCCGACTACATCGAGACCTCCATCTACCGCGCGATGGTGGAGTCGGCCTCCGGCTTCTTCGGCGCGCAGATGACCGCGATGCGCAGCGCCTCCGATAACGCCGGCGAAATCATCACTGACCTCACATTGCAGATGAACCGAGCCCGCCAGGCGGAGATCACGCAGGAGATCATGGAGGTCGTCGCGGGCGCAGAGGGTCTCGCTTGAGATGACCAAACCGCAAAGACTTCGATAGAGATACAGAGGAGAAATCAGACCATGGAGGCCAGCATCGCCACCAAGCCAACATCGAGCAAGTCCGGCGCCAACGGCGACGGCGCCAAGCGCAACGTCGGGCGCATCGACGAGATCCAGGGCGTCGTGATCGAGGCCGTGTTCCCCGACCGCCTGCCCGAGATCAACCACGCGATCACCGTCGCCCGCCCGGCCGCCGCGCGCGCCGAGGAGGCGGAGGACATCGCGGCCTCGCGGGAGGACGTGCTGGTGTGCGAGGTGCAGCAGCACCTCGGCGACGACCGCATTCGTGCCGTGGCGATGGACACCACCGACGGGCTGGCGCGCGGCGTCGAGGTGGTCGACACCGGCGGCCCGATCACGGTCCCCGTGGGGGAGGCGACGCTGGGCCGCATCTTCAACCTGCTAGGCGACCCGATCGACCTCGGCGCGGAGCTGCCCGCGAACGTCGAGCGCCGCGGCATCCACCAGGACGCGCCACGCGTAGAGGACCTCACGCCGACGACCGAGATGTTCGAGACCGGCATCAAGGTGATCGACCTGCTCGCGCCCTACGCCAAGGGCGGCAAGACCGGGCTGTTCGGCGGCGCGGGCGTGGGCAAGACCGTGCTGATCCAGGAGCTGATCCACAACCTCGCCAAGGAGCACGGCGGCCTGTCGGCGTTCTGCGGCGTGGGCGAGCGCTCGCGCGAGGGCAACGACCTGTGGCTGGAGATGAAGGAGTCGGGCGTGCTCGACAAGACGATGCTTGTGTTCGGTCAGATGAACGAGCCCCCCGGCGCGCGCATGCGCGTCGCCTTGTCCGGTTTGACCATGGCGGAATACTTCCGGGATCAGGGCCAGGACGTGCTGCTGTTCATCGACAACATCTTCCGCTTCGTGCAGGCCGGCTCCGAGGTGAGCGCGCTGCTCGGCCGGATGCCCTCGCAGGTGGGCTACCAGCCGACGCTCGAGACGGAGATGGGGCAGCTACAGGAGCGCATCACCTCAACGCGCGAGGGCTCGGTGACATCGGTGCAGGCGATCTACGTCCCCGCCGACGACCTCACCGACCCGGCGCCCGCGTCGGTGTTCGCCCACTTGAACGCCACCACGGTGCTCTCGCGGGCGATCTCCGAGAAAGGCATCTACCCGGCGGTCGACCCCCTGGACTCGACCTCGACGATCCTCAAGGCCGACATCCTCGGCGAGGAGCACTTCCGCGTCGCCAACCGCGTCAAGGAGATCCTGCAGCGCTACAAGGAGCTGCAGGACATCATCGCGATCCTCGGCATCGACGAGCTCTCCGACGAGGACAAGCTGACCGTGCAACGCGCGCGGCGCATCGAGCGCTTCCTCTCACAGCCGTTCTTCGTCGCCGAAGAGTTCACCGGCACGCCCGGCGCGTACGTCAAAATCGAGGAGACGATCCGCGGCTTCGAGGAGATCATCGAGGGCAAGCACGACGAGCTGCCGGAGAGCGCGTTCTTCCTGAAGGGCACGATCGACGAGGTAGTCGCGGCGGCGAAGAAATAGGGCGATGGATACCTCTCAATCCAATGGAACGGGGCCGCGCATGCGCCGCAGGCAACATGACATGAAGAGGAGCAACTGATGGCTCACACCAAGTTCAAAGCCGAAGTGCTCACCCCCGAGGGGCCGGTGTTCAGCGAGGAGATTGAGATGCTCTCGACCGTCACCGGCACCGGCTCGATCGGGCTCCTCGCCAACCACCAGCCCGTGCTGGCGACGTTGAAGCCCACCGAGCTGCGGCTATACCGCTCGGACTCGGAGATCGTGCGCTTCAAGCAGTCCTCCGGCTACCTCCAGTTCGCCGAGAACCGCGCGCTCGTGCTGGTCGAGGAGGCCACCCAGCTCGATGGTGGCTGAGCGGCTGTAGCGCAGAGTCCGACCAGGCAATCGAGGTTTCATCCAATGAGCACCGAACGCGAGCCCGTCGGGGTCATCGGCACCGGCTACGTCGGCCTCGTCAGCGCCGCCGGCTTCGCCGAGCTGGGCAGCGAGGTATGGTGCGTCGACATCGACGCCGAGAAGATCGAGCGTTTGCGTCGGGGCGAGGTGCCGATCTACGAGCCCGGCCTGGAGGAGTTGCTGCAACGGCACGCCGCGCGCTTGCACTTCACGACCGAGCTCGCGCCGGCGCTTGAGCATGCACGCCTTTTGTTCGTCGCCGTCGGCACTCCACCGACCTACTCCGGGGATGCCGACCTATCGGCGGTGCACGCGGTGGTGGGTTCCATGCCCGCACCAGGCCAATCGTCGGAGAAGAGCCGGCGCGCCCTGGTGATGAAGTCGACGGTGCCATGCGGAACTGGCTCGAACATCAAGCGCATCTTCCGTGAGCGCGGCAAGGATGGGTTCAGCTACGTCTCGTGTCCCGAGTTTCTCAAGGAGGGCTCCGCCGTAGGGGACTTCCTAAACCCCGATCGTGTGGTGGTGGGCGATGACGGCGACTGGGCAGGCGACGCTGTCGTCGGGCTCTACCGGCCGCTGCTCACCGCCGAGCACGGCGGCTCTCGGCACGGCGCGCTGGTGCGTACCGACATCGCCTCCGCGGAGATGATCAAGCTGGCTTCCAACGCGTTCCTTGCGACGAAGATCTCATTCATCAACGAGATCGCCAACGTCTGCGAGGAGGTGGGCGCCGATGTGGTCGAGGTCGCACAGGGTATGGGCCTGGACGCTCGCATTGGCCCAAAGTTCCTGCAGGCTGGTTTGGGCTACGGCGGAAGTTGCTTCACGAAGGATGTGAGCGCGCTGAAGCTGTTGGCTGGCAACTCCGGGTATCACTTCCAGCTGCTCAACGCCGTGATCGAGGTCAACGAGCTGCAGAAGCGACGCGTCGTCTCCAAGCTGCAGCGCCACCTCGGAGCACTTGCCGGTAGACGAGTTGGGCTGCTGGGCCTCGCGTTCAAGCCCAACACCGACGACATGCGCGGGGCCTCATCGCTTGTGCTCGCCGCGCGCCTCCAGGCGGAGGGGGCGCATGTCCAGGCATTCGACCCGGTCGCCGAGGATGAGGCGCGTAAGCTGATGCCTCAGCTCTCCTACGCCGATTGCGCGCAGGAGGTGATTGCTGGGGCCGACGCGGTGGTGCTCGTGACAGAGTGGCCACAGTTTCTCAGCCTCGATTGGGCCGAGGTCGCGGGGGCGATGCGGGGCAATGTGGTGATCGATGGCCGCAACGCCCTCGACGGCAGTGCCGTGCGTGCCGCTGGCCTGTTGTACGAGGGGATCGGACGCCGCTAGTGGTCGCTCGCGGAAGGCACCGTCGATGCAGGCCGTGATCCTCGTCGGCGGCGAGGGCACGCGCCTGCGCCCGCTCACCTCCACGGTCCCCAAGCCGGTGGTGCCGCTGGTGGACCGGCCCTTCATCGCCTTCATGATCGAATGGCTGCGCTCCCACGGGATCGAGGACGTGATCATGTCCTGCGGCTTCCTTGCGACCAGCGTGCGCAACGTGCTGGGGGACGGCTCCGCATTCGGGATCCGCCTGCGCTTCGTCGAGGAGCCCGACCCGCGTGGCACCGCGGGCGCGCTGAAGTTCGCCGAGTCGATGCTGGAGGAGCGCTTCCTGATGCTCAACGGGGATGTGCTCACCGACATCGACCTCACCGCGCAGATCGCCCAGCACGAGCGCACCGGCGCGCGGGCGACGCTGGCGCTTGTCCCCGTCGAGGATCCCACCGCCTACGGGCTCGTGCGGCTCACCGCGGAGCACGCAGTGGCGGAGTTTGTCGAGAAGCCCTCCTCCGACCAGCTGGAGGGCGCGGGCGGCGCCTGGGTGGCGGGCCAGGTCACAGCGGATCATCCGCTTCACACCTACACCAACCTGATCAGCGCGGGCGCCTACGTGCTGGAGCGCGACGTGCTCGAGCTGGTCCCCGAGGGGCGCAACGTCTCGATCGAGCGCGAGGTGTGGCCGCAACTGATCGGCAACGGGCTCTACGGCTTCCCGGCGGAGAGCTACTGGCTGGACATCGGCACCCCCGAGCGCTACCTGAAGGGCACCTTCGACATCATCGAGGGCAACGTGCACACCGCCGTGCGCGAGCGTCTCGGCAGCGACTTCATGGCGCTCGCGCCGGATGTGTCGGTGCAGGGGCGAGCGATCCCGCCGGCGGTGCTGGAGCCCGGTGTGCGGGTGGCCGCGGGCGCCCACGTCGGCAGCCTCGTGGTGCTCGGGCAGGGCGTCACGGTCGGCGCCGGCTCGATCGTCGAGCGCGCGGTGATCATGAACGGCACCGAGATCGGCCCGGGCTGCACACTGCGCGACTGCATCGTCGCCGCCGGTTGCCGCATCGGCGAGGGCACCCAGATCACCGACGGCGCAGTGCTTGGCGAGGGTGTCACGGTCGGGGCGCACAACACCGTGTCCCGTGGAGCGCGTATCTTCCCGGGCGTGACTCTTCCCGACGGCGCATTGCGATTCTGATGGCACCGGAGAACGTGATGGCCGCGCTGTCTCGCGAGTCGATCGCCGAGGTCGACCGCTCCGGGCAGCTCGGCGACGTGCTGGCGCTGCCCGAGCATCTGCGCGACGCGCTGTGGCGGGTGGAGTCGGCGATCATGAACGAGCGGGACACCCCCGGCGGCCTGGTGGTCGCCGGCATGGGCGGCTCGGCGATCGGCGGTGCGCTGGCCGCCGCCGCGCTCGGCGACCACGCCTCGCGGCCGATCTACGTCACCCGCGCTTACGGGCTGCCGCCGTGGACGACGCCCGACACAACCGTGCTGTGCGCGAGCTACTCCGGCGACACCGAGGAGACGCTCGCCTGCTACGAGTCGGCCGGCGCGCTCGGCGCTCAGCGCGTGGTGGTCACCACCGGCGGGCGCCTCGCCGAGCTGGCGCGCGCCGACCGCGTGCCGGTGATCCCGCTCCCCGGCGGCTTTCAGCCGCGCGCTGCGGTCGCCTACATGACGGTCGCCTCGCTGGAGGTCGCCGCGCTGTGCGGGGCCGGCCCCCGCCTCACCTCGGAGATCGACGTCGCCGCCTCCCACGCCGAGCAGCTCGTCGCCGAGTGGGGCCCAGACGCGCGCGAGGACTCGCTCGCCAAGACGATCGCGTGTGGCCTGCTGGGCACCACGCCGGTGGTCGCCGGAGCGGGGCTGACGAACCCGATCGCCTACCGCTGGAAGACGCAGATCAACGAGAACGCCAAGCAGCCGAGCTTCTCAAGCGTTCTGCCCGAGCTCGACCACAACGAGATCGCGGGCTGGGAGGGCGCGCGCGAATTGGACCCGCCCGCCCGCTTCTCGGCGGTGTTCCTCGACGACTCCGACGCGCACCCGCGCGTGAAGGAGCGGATGGACCTCACCGAGCGCCTGATCGCCGGCAACGCCGCCGTCAGCTTCCGGCTGGAGACACGCGGGCAGACCGCGATTGAGCGGGTCTTCTCGCTGGTGCTGCTCGGCGATCTCGTCTCGATCTACCTGGCGACGCTGCGCGGGGTCGATCCCGGGCCCGTTAGGATCCTCGACGAGTTGAAGGCCGCGCTGGCCGCCCGTTAAACTGAGCGCCCCGACTCAGGAGTAATAGATGACCCCCGCCGCGACAGCCGCCCAAGAGGACTTCAAGGTCGCCGACCTCTCCCTGGCGGAGCTGGGACGCAAGGAAATCACGCTCGCCGAGCACGAGATGCCGGGACTGATGGCGGTGCGCGCGGAGTGGGCGGAGGCTCAGCCGCTGCGCGGCGCGCGGATCACGGGCTCGCTGCACATGACGATTCAGACAGCCGTGCTGATCGAGACCCTGACGGCGCTCGGAGCAGAGGTGCGGTGGTGCAGCTGCAACATCTTCTCCACCCAGGACCAAGCCGCCGCGGCGGTGGCCGTGGGTCCCGATGGCACGCCCGAGGAGCCGCGCGGGGTGCCGGTGTATGCGTGGAAGGGAGAGACGCTCGAGGAGTACTGGTGGTGCACCGAACAGGCGCTGCGATGGCCAAGCGGCGATGCGGCCGCCAACGGCTCCGGCGAGGCCGCCGTCAACGGCTCCGGTCAGGGCGCCGCCGGCCCCAACATGATCCTCGATGACGGCGGCGACGCCACGCTGCTGGTGCACAAGGGCACCGAGCACGAGGCCGCCGGCGCCGTCCCCGAGGTGGACGAAGATGGGATGGACGAGGATGGGCTGATCCATTCCGAGGAGTTCCGGGTGGTGCTCGCGCTGCTGCGGCGCTCGCTCGGTGAGGACCCCCGGCGCTGGACGCGGATTGGAGAAGGCATCAAAGGCGTCACCGAGGAGACGACCACGGGGGTGCACCGGCTGTATGAGATGACCGAGGCGGGCACCCTGCTGTTTGCGGCGATCAACGTCAACGACTCGGTGACGAAGTCGAAGTTCGACAACCTCTACGGCTGCCGCCACTCGCTGGTGGACGGCATCAACCGCGCCACCGACGTGATGATCGCCGGCAAGCTCGCCGTGATCTGCGGCTTCGGCGACGTCGGCAAGGGCTGCGCCGAGTCGCTGCGCGGCCAGGGCGCGCGCGTGGTGGTGACGGAGATCGACCCGATCTGCGCGCTGCAGGCGGCGATGCAGGGGTACACGATCCGCACCCTCGAGGAAGTGGTGGAGGAGGGCGACATCTTCGTCACCTGCACCGGCAACCGCGACATCATCCGCGCCGAGCACATGGCGCGGATGAAGCACCAAGCGATCGTCGGCAACATCGGGCACTTCGACAACGAGATCGACATCGCCGGCCTCGGCCGCCTGCCAGGGGTGGAGCGGGTCAACATCAAGCCGCAGGTCGATGAGTGGGTGTTCCCCGCCACCGCCGAGCGCCCGGCACACGCGATCATCATGCTTTCCGAGGGGCGCCTGCTCAACCTCGGCAACGCCACCGGGCACCCCAGCTTCGTGATGAGCAACTCGTTCACCAACCAGGTGATCGCGCAGGTCGAGCTGTTCACCAAGAACGACCAGTACGAGCGGCGCGTGTACGTGCTCCCCAAGCACCTCGACGAGAAGGTCGCCCGTCTGCACCTCGACGCGCTCGACGCGCGGCTGACGCAGCTGAGCGACGCGCAGGCGGCCTACATCGGCGTGCCCGTCGAGGGGCCGTACAAGCCGGACCACTACCGCTACTGACCAGGGTGACCGCTAGGCGGCGCGATGCCGCGTCCTCGGTCGCTCGCGTACCGAAGCCGGAGACACTCGCTTCGCTCGCATCCCCGTTTCGGCCAGCACGCCACGCGGATGGGTGGGCCTCGATTCGATTTGCCTCGCTTGCCTAATCGACCCCCTGGACGCCGAGTTGAAAGGATGAGCCGATGAGAGCCATGGTTCTCGCGGCGGGGCTGGGGACCCGCCTGCGCCCGCTGACGTACGAGATCAACAAGCCGATGGTGCCGGTGCTCGACCGGCCGGTGATGGCGCACATCGTCGACCTGCTCGACCGGCACGGCTTCGAGGAGACGATCGCCAACCTGCACTACTTCCCCGAGTCGATCCGCGACTACTTCGGCTCGCGCCTGCACTACCGCCGCGAGCCCGAGCTGCTGGGCACCGCCGGCGGCGTGCGTGGCTGCGCCGAGTTCTTCGGCGAGGAGCCGTTCCTCGTGATCTCCGGCGACGCGCTCACCGACATCGACCTGGGCGCGTTCGCCGCCCGCCACCGCGAAGCGGGCGGGGTGGCGACGCTGGCGGTGAAGCAGGTGGCCGACACCCGCGAGTACGGCGTGGTGCTGCACGACCGCGCCGGGCGGATCACGGGCTTTCAGGAGAAGCCGGCGCCCGAGGAGGCGCTGTCGGACCTCGGCAACTGCGGCATCTACATCTTCGAGCCGCGCATCTTCGACTACTTCCCCGACCGCCCGTTCGTCGACTGGGCGCAGGATGTGTTCCCGGCGCTGCTCGCCGGCGACGTGCCCTTCCACATGCACGAGGTGCGCGAGTACTGGAACGACGTCGGCTCGCTTGCGGAGCTGCGCCAGGGCACCTTCGACGCGCTGCGCGGCGAGCTGCATCTGGAGATGGACGGCGAGGAGGTCGCCCCGGGGGTGATCGTCGCCGGTGGGGGCGGCGGGTCGCCGATCGGGGCCGACACCGAGGTCGATGCGCCCGTGTGGGTCGGCCGCAACGTGCAGATCGGCGCCGACGTGCGCCTGATGGGGCCGCTGGTGTTGGGCGACGGCGCGCGCGTGGGAGACGGCGCGCAGCTGCGCGAGAGCATCCTCTTCCCCGGCGCCGAGGTTGCCCCGGGCGCGATCCTGATCGGCGCGATCGCCGGGCACTCCGGGATCCTCGAGAGCCTGCGGCCACGGCGGAAATAGGAGAGCCCGCCGAAGCGGGCTCTCCGTCCATCGAGACTGGACAGGTCCAGCTCAGATGGCGATACTCCGACATCTCTGATGATAGCCGATGCCCCCGCCGGGATTCGAACCCGGGACCTGTAACTTCGTCGGAGTACCGCTCTATCCACTGAGCTACGGGGGCAGCCGCTCGGATGGAGCCAGCCGACCATACCCACCGCTTGGGTCGGTACGCTCGCGCACCCGGAGGGTGGCGCAGCCGGCCCCCTCTTCTTTTAATCCGCAAAAAGCCGATGGACAGCCGCCGCCAAGGGGCGTAGCATCGAAGACGGATAACGAGTCTCCACCACCGAAAGGGGGCAGCCATGCAGATCGAGATCAGGGGTCGGGGCGTAGAGGTCCCAGACGATTTGCGCAGGCATACCGAACGCCGTCTGCAGAAGGTGGCGCGGCAGGTATCGGAGCTGGCGCGCCTGGAGATTGAGCTGGCGCGCGAGCACAATCCGCGCGTCGCCGACCACGAGGTGGCCGAGGCGACGCTCTACCTGAAGGGCGCCACGCTGCGTGCGAAGGACGCCTCTCCGCAGATGCTCCACTCGCTCAATCTCGTCGTCGACGAGCTGGCGCGCCAAGTCAAGCGCTACCGTGTCGGCCGCCTGCGCCGGCGCGAGACGCGGGCGGCACTGGCGCAGGCCGCGAGCACGCCGGCCGTCGCCCCAACCGCGAGCCCGGCCGGGCCATAGACGCTACGCTGATGGCGTGTCCCTCCTGGATCGCGCCCTCAACGTTGGCGAGGCGAAGAAGTTCAAGCAGTACGAGAAGCGCGTCGCTTTGATCGGCGTGTTCGAGCCCGAGCTCGAACACGACTCCGACGCCGAGCTGCGCGAGCGCTTCGACGCGCTGCGAGCGCGTGCGGCGAACGGGAAGTCGCTCGACGATCTACTGCCTGAGTGCTTCGCGATCGTGCGCGAGACCGGCAAGCGCACGATGGGGATGCGCCACTTCGATGTGCAGCTGATCGGCGCGATGGCGCTGCACGAGGGGTGCATCGCCGAGATGAAGACGGGCGAGGGCAAGACGCTGACGGCGACGCTCGCGGTGGCGCTCAACGCGCTCGCCGTCAGGGAGCCGGGCTCCCATGCGAACGCCGCCGTCGGGTCGGGTGCAGGCGCCGGTGGGGCGGGTGCAGGCGCCGGTGGGTCGGGTGCAGACGCCGGCGGGGCGGGTGCAGGCGCCGGTGGGTCGAGTGCAGACGCCGGCGGGGCGGGCGGGGACGCCAACGGGGCGGGGCCCGAAGCCGGCGGGGCGGGGCCTGAGGCCGGCGGGGCGGGGCCCGACGCCAACCGAGGGGGCCCCAACGCCGAAGGGCCGTCCAACCGCAAGGGTGTGCACGTCGTCACCGTCAACGACTACCTCGCCCGCCGCGACGCCGAATGGATGAGCCCGATCTACGACGCGCTCGGGATCTCCGTCGGGGTGCTGCAGAACATGCAGCCCTACGAGGAGAAGCACCGCGCGTACGCGTGTGACGTGGTGTACGGCACCAACTCCGAGTTCGGGTTCGACTACCTGCGCGACAACATGGCGAAGGACCTCGCCGAAAAGGTGCAGCGCGGCCATCCGTTCGCGATCGTCGACGAGGTCGACAACATCCTGATCGACGAGGCGCGCACGCCGTTGATCATCTCCGGCGCCCCCGAACAGGCGGCCGACCTGTACGTCAAGTTCGCGCGCCTGGCGCCCAAGATGGTGCCGGGCAAGACCCCCGAAGGGATGGACCCGCGCACCAAGAAGGAATTCGTCGCCGACTTCGACTATGAGTTCGACGAGAAGCACAAGACGGTGGCGGTGACCGAGCAGGGGGTCGCGAAGGCCGAGCGCTTCCTCGGCATCGACCACCTCTACCGCGCCGAGAACGGCCACCTCGTCAACCACCTCAACCAGTCGCTGCGGGCGGAGTCGCTCTACAAGAAGGACGTCGACTACGCGGTGATCGACGACGAGGTGAAGATCGTCGACGAGTTCACCGGGCGCATCCTCGACGGCCGGCGCTGGTCGGAGGGGCTGCACCAGGCGATCGAGGCGAAGGAGGGCGTGCGCGTCCAGGAGGAGAACCAGACGCTCGCGACGATCACCTACCAGAACTTCTTCCGCCTCTACGACAAGCTCGCGGGCATGACCGGCACGGCGCTCACCGAGGCCACCGAGTTCATGAAGATCTACGAGCTGCCCGTCGTGCAGATCCCCACGAACGTGCCGATGGTGCGCGGAGATCGCAACGATCAGGTGTACAAGACCAAGGACGGCAAGTGGAGCGCGGTGGTGCGCGAGATCGCCGCCCGCCACGAGGCCGGTCAGCCGGTGCTCGTCGGCACGATCTCCGTCGAGGTGTCGGAGCTGCTCTCGCAGCGCCTGACGCAGCGCGGGGTCAGGCACACCGTGCTGAACGCCAAGCCCGAGCACGCTGCGCGCGAGGCCGACATCGTCGCCGAGGCCGGCCAGCCGGGCGCGGTGACGATCGCCACCAACATGGCCGGCCGCGGCGTCGACATCAAGCTGGGCGGCAACCCCGAGCACCTCGCCCATCAGCGGCTGGCGCGCGAAGACGTCAAGCCCGACGGGGACCCGCAGGAGTACGAGCGGCGGATGGCCGACGTGCTGCCCACGCTGGAACGCGAGGTGAGCGAAAAACACGAGCAGGTGATGGCCGCCGGCGGCCTCTACATCTGTGGCACCGAGCGTCACGAGTCGCGGCGCATCGACAACCAGCTGCGCGGGCGCGCGGGTCGTCAGGGAGACCCCGGCGAGAGTCGCTTCTTCCTCTCGGCCGAGGACGACCTCGTGCGCCTGTTTGCCGGTGATCGCATCTACAAGATCCTCGACCGTCTCGGCAGCATCGACGACGAGGGCAACGAGGAGCCGATCGAGCATGGGATGCTCTCCAAGCAGATCGAGAAGGCTCAGAAGAAGGTCGAGGAACAGAACTTCCTGATCAGAAAGCGCGTGCTCGAGTACGACGACGTGATGAACGAGCAGCGCCGCATCATCTATGCCTATCGCGACGAGGTGCTCGAGGGCAAGGAGATGGGCGAGGAGGCGCGCGAGCAGGTGGTCAAGACGATCGAACGCACGATCGAGCAGTACACCCCCGGCGATTACATGGAGGACTGGGACCTCGATGGGCTGTTCACGGCCCTCGGCCAGTTTTTTCCCGTGGAACTCGGCGATGACGATCTCGACCCGGAGACGATCGACAGTGGCTACTTGACCGACCAGATCAGCCAGACGGCCATCAGGCAATACGAGGCGCGCGAGCAGGAGCTCGGCACGGAGCTGATGGGTGCGCTGGAGCGCTTCTTGATCTTGCAGATCATCGACGAACGCTGGCGCGAGCACCTTTACGACATGGACTACCTGCGCGAGGGTATTCATTTGCGTGGGTTCGCCCAGATCGACCCGCTGGTGGCCTACAAGAACGAGGCGTTCACGTTGTTCGGCGACCTGATGAACAGCGTGTGGGTGGACTTCACGCGCATGATCTTCAACGTGCAGGTCAGCGTCGACGGTCAAAACGGTGGGGGCGCAGGAGCGCCGGCCCCCGCGTTCGCGGCCTCTGGCAACGCCACGCGTGCAGGGCGTGTCTCCTACTCGGGTGGCTCGAGCGCCATGGGCGCCGGAGCGATCGCGGCTGCCGCCGCGGCGGCGGGACCCAATGGCGGTGCCTACGAGGGCGAAGGCGAACCGCTGGAGGCACTCCCGGTCGTCGAGCAGCGCGTCACCGACTCAGAGCATGAACTTGGCCGCAACGACCCCTGTTGGTGCGGTAGCGGCAAGAAGTTCAAGCGCTGTCACGGCGCATAGGCTCGCCCGCCTGACGGCGAGCGATGAACTCCTCTGTCGCCTGTGTGCCGATGAAGGGGATGAGCAGGGTGCGTGCCAGCTCGGGGATCAGGCTCGCGACAGACTCGGCCGGGTGCTCGTTGACATGTAGGTACAGCACTTCGAAGAAGCGCTGCGTCACGGGCTGGTCGAGGCTGCCGGCGGCCGAGGGGTCGAGCAGGTCATAGCCCGGCTGCAGGAAGATCATGAAAGCCTCCATCAGCGACTTCACGAGCTCACGCGCCGAGGGGCCGACGGACAGCAGCTCG
>DATMMB010000258.1:0-3725 GCA_035569895.1 Solirubrobacteraceae bacterium
GCGCGGGACGTGTTTCTGCACGCGGATGTGGTTGGGTGCATCGTCGCGGGTGGCGTTGCCCGTTATGAACACTGAGGAAAGCTTGTCGAAGGTGTACTTGCCGTCGGGCTTGACGTAGACATCCTTGGTCTTGCCGATGAACATCGGGATCGAGTCGTTGCGATGCCAGTCGGCGCGGCCGGGCAGCTTGCCCTTGGTGATCTGCTGGATGCCGGAGAGTGGACCACCGACGAGCAGCCCCTTCTGCAAGGGTTGGCGGGCATTGC
Organism: Solirubrobacteraceae bacterium; assembly: GCA_035569895.1. GTDB lineage: Bacteria > Actinomycetota > Thermoleophilia > Solirubrobacterales > Solirubrobacteraceae > Palsa-744. Next base: position 267 of record DATMMB010000258.1, read on the forward strand.
GCACCTCCCAAAGCTCTTTGCCGACAGAGGATTGCTCGATCGCGTTCTCGTACGCCGACAGGTCGCGACTGCCGCGCTTCAGCGCCTCATAGATCGTCTCGGCCGCGAGCATGCCTGACTTGATGCAGTGGTGCACGCCCTTGAGCGCCATCGTGTCGACCATGCCACCGGAGTCGCCGACAAGCACGGCGCCGGGCATCGAGAGCTTGGGCATCGACCAGTAGCCTCCGCCCGGCAGCGCCTTGGCCCCCCAAGCGACGCGCTCGCCGCCCTCGAGGATTTTGCGCACCAGCGGATGGGTCTTGAACGTCTGCAGCAGGTCGTGCGCGGAGGTGGTGGCGTCGGCGTACTCCAGCTCGAGCACGAACCCGATCGAGACCATGTCCTCGCCGGTCTTCTCGCTCTTCATCGGGTAGATCCAGGTGCCGCCGACCTGGCCGTACTTGGGCGCGAGCTTCAACGGCCAGATCGGGAGCGTGTGGATCACGCGGTCCAGCGGCTTGGGCACCTTCCACACCTCCTTCACGCCCAGCTCCCACACCTGCGGCTCGCGGCCGGCGGCGAGGTCGAACTCCTTGATCGCCGCGCCGGTGAGGTGCCCCCAGCAGCCCTCCGCCAGCACCGTGGCCTGCGCCTTGATGTCGGTGCCCGGCTCGAAGTTAGAAAGCTGCTCGCCATCCTTGCCGCGGCCCTTGTCGCCGGAGCGCACGCCCACCACGCGGCCGTCCTCCACCACCAGCTGCGTGGCGGCCGTCTCGGTGAGGATGTAGGCGCCGGCCTCCTCGGCCATGCGCTGCTGGTAGCGCGCCATGGCCGAGACGGAGATCACCTCGTTGCCGTGGTTCTTGAAGGAGGGCGGCGTGGGGACACGGATCGCCAACTTGGAGGTGGGCGTGGCATACACGGCCTCCTTCGTGACCTCGCCGAACGCGAAGCCCTCCCTGCGCCAATCATCGCGGGAGAGATCGGGGAACAGCTCTTTGAGCGGGCCGGGGCGCATCACCGCGCCCGACAGGTTGTGCCCGCCGCACGTCTTCGCCTTCTCGATCACCGCGACCGGCACTTCGCCCAAGCGCCCCATGAGATCGCCCCCACTCGCCGCATCGTCGCCGAGCAGTTGCAGCAGGCGGTTGGCGCAGGCGAGGCCGGCGGTGCCGCCGCCGACGATCGCCACCCCCACCTCGATCAGCTCGTCCTCGGGGTCGAGGCCGCGCTTGACGAACTCCTTGCGGGCGTCCACCGGCGGCGGGTAGGCCGCCGGTGCCACCTTGCCGTTGTGGGAGCCGTTGTGTGACGACATCGCTCAGGTCCTCCTTTCGGAGTCACACCAGCACGCGGCCGTGTGGCTGGCGTGAGGGGCAGAGGGACGGGCGTGCATATCAGAAATAAAATTGCCGATAGCCATTGCTATACAGCCGCATGACCATCGCTATCGGCTTTGAAAAAGCTCATAAAACCCATCGCCCCCATCGGCCGCTAGCCGTCTTTCTTCGCCTTCACAGCCTCGGTCAGCTTCGGCAGGATCTTGTTGAGGTCGCCGACGATGCCGAGGTCGGAGAATTCGAAGATCGGCGCGTTGGAGTCCTTGTTGATCGCGACGATGTTCTCCGAGGACTGCATCCCGACCTTGTGCTGGATCGCGCCGGAGATCCCGGCGGCGAGGTACAGCTTCGGCGCGACCGTCTTGCCGGTCTGGCCGATCTGCGCCGCGTAGGGGTACCAGCCGGCGTCGACCACCGCGCGCGTGGCGGCCACGGCGGTGTTGCCGCCGAACGCCCCAGCGAGGTCCTCGCACAGCTTGAAGCCCTCGGCCTTGCCGAGACCGCGGCCGCCGGCGATCAGGATCGAGGCCCCCTCGATGTCGACGTCGGCGCCGCGCTGTTCGCCGCGCACCAGCATCTTCGCCTGGGTGGCGTGCGGGGAGAGCTCGAAGGCGAGCTGCTCCACCGGCGCGTCGCCAGCGGGGTGGGCGGGATCCAATTCTCTGATCTCGAACGCGTTGAGGCGACCGATGATGATGCCGACGGGCGAGCGGTACTTGATCTCGGAGATCGCGGAGTCGCCGAGGATCGGGCGCTCGGCGATCAGCTCGCCGTTCTCGGCGCGCACGCCCGTGACCTCCATCGCCACGCCGGCGCCGAGGCGCGCGGCGAGGCCGGCGCCGATCTCGAAGCCGAGCAGGCCGCCGCCGAACAGCGCGTAGGAGTAGCCGCCGGCGGCGATCGCCGCGGCCATCGCGTCGACGAGCGGCTGCGCGAGCCCTTCGGGGCCCTCGGCGACGAGCACCTTCTTGGCGCCGTACTTGCCGAGCGAGGCGGCGAGATCCTGGGGGACGTTCTCGCCGAGCAGGATCGCGTGCGCCTCGCCGCCCAGCTCGGCGGCGAGCTTCGCGCCCTCGGAGACGGCGCCGAGCGAGTTCTTGTTGATCGCGCCTTCGTAGTGCAGCGCGTAGACGAGGATGTTGGACATTTCAGTTCGGTTCCTTTCGCCCAGCCGAAGTCACGTTGCCTCTGGTCGTCCGCGCCGCGCTCACAGCAGCTTCCTCTCATCGAGCCAGGCGACGATTTTCTCGACCGTTTCGCCGGTGTCTTCGTCCTCGATGATCTCGCCGGCGGCCTTGGCGGGCGGAGCCTTGGCAGCGACCCACCGGGCGGCCGAATTGTCGCCGCCGACTTTCGCGGCGTCGATGCCGACGTCGCCGATGCCGACCGTGTCGAGCGGCTTCTTCTTCGCGCCCATGATCGCCTTCAGCGAGGGGTAGCGAGGCTCGTTGATCGCGTCCCCGACGGAGATCACCGCCGGGAGGCCGACCTGGACGGTGTCGTAGCCGTACTCGGCCTGGCGCTCGCAGCGCAGGGCATCGCCCTCCACATTCATCTTGATCACCTGCGTGAGCGAGGGCATCCCGAGGTGCTCGGCGACGACGGCGCCGATCGTGTAGCACTCGCCGTCGTCGGACTGCTGGCCGAGCAAGACGAGGTCGGGCGACTCGCGCTGGAGCGTCTGCGCGAGCGCGTAGCCGGTGGCGGCCACGTCGGAGCCGGCGACGGCCGGGTCGGTCAGGTGCACCGAGCGGTCGGCGCCGAGCGAGACGGCCTTGTGCAAGGCACGGACGGCGGACTCGGGGCCCATCGTGACGGCGACGATCTCCTCGACGGGCGCGACGCCGCCCTCGCGGATCTGCATGGCGGCCTCGATGGCGTGGGTGTCGTAGGGGTTGAGGTTCTTCTCCCCGCTGCGGTCCATGCGCCCCGTCGAGGTGTCGATGCGCTTCTCGACGGCGGCGTCCGGAACCTCCTTTACCAGGACGCAAATCTTCATTGCTGTGCCTATCTCCTTGATCGCTTGGGCCCGTACATCCTACCCGTTCCGGCGGTTGACTGACGAGTCAATCAATTTTGGTGGACGCCGCCGCGGATGAAGTCGACGATTGCCTGCGTGGGGGCGCCGGGCGTGAAC
>DATMMB010000259.1:0-3314 GCA_035569895.1 Solirubrobacteraceae bacterium
GGTGGCGTCCAGAAGAACACGATGAAGAACAGCAGCGCCGCGATTCCGTTCACAGAGCCCGTGACGGCGGCCCAGGCGACAAGTGGCGGGACGGCGCCGGCGGCGCCACCGATCACGATGTTCTGCGGCGTACGCCGCTTCAGCCACACCGTATATACGAGCACATAGCCGAGGAAGCCGGCAAACGAGAGGCTTGCCGCGAGCACGTTGACGGTCAGCGACAGCTCCAGGAACGAAAGCGCCGCCAGGCAGCAGCCGAACGTGAGCGCCGCGACCGGGGCGATCCGACCGGCGGGGATTGGCCGCGTGGCGGTGCGCGCCATTTGCGCGTCGATGTCGCGGTCGAACCAGTGGTTGACGGCGCCCGCCCCGCCGGCGGAGAGATAGCCGCCGAGGCAGGTGAGCGCCACCAGCAGCAGCGAGGGGTCGCCCGCCACGTACATCGTCGCGATCGTGGTCAGCAGCAGCAGCGACTGCACCTTCGGCTTGGTCAGCTCCAGGTAGTCGCGCGCCAGCTGGAGCGCCCGCGGGGTCGCCTCGAGCGCCGGGGCAGCTGTTAGCGGTGCGGACGATCCCTCCATCGCTGGGAAGTCTAAGCCCGCCGCGCGTCCACGGCGCTAGACGCCAACCTGCGTGGCGCCGACGGGCACCGTCGCATGGCCAGGCGCCGGCGCGGTGGAGGTGCGCCGCTCAATCTCCAGGCGGATGTCCTTCATCGGTTCGGCCGAGCGCACGCGGGGCACCGCGTCGAAGTTGTTGACCGCGGGCGGCGAGCTGGTGAACCACTCGAGCGTGTTCGCTTTCCACGGGTCGGGGCCGGCGATCGCGCCGCGCTTGAGGCTGCGCAGCACGTTGATCACGGTCACCAGCACGCCGCTGGCGAGGATGAACGAGCCGATCGTCGAGATCAGGTTGAAGAGCGCGAGGTTGCCTACGTTTTCGTACTCGTACACCCGCCGCGGCATCCCTTCCAGGCCGATCGCGTGCTGGATCAGGAAGGTCGCGAGGATGCCGAGGAACATCAGCCAGAAACTCAGCTTGCCGAGCCCTTCGCTGAGCATCCGTCCCGTCATCTTCGGGAACCAGTAGTAGATCGCGGCGAAGATCGGCATCACCGCGCCGCCCACCAGCACGAAGTGGATGTGGGCGACCACGAAGTAGGTTTCGTTGAGCTGCCAGTCGACCGGGAAGATCGCCAGGAACACGCCGGAGATGCCGCCGATCACAAAGACCGCGATGAAGCCGACGCAGAACAGCAGCGGCGTCTTGAATTCGATCGTGCCGCGCCACAGCGTGCCGATCCAGTTGAAGATCTTCACGCCGGTCGGGATCGCGATCAGCATCGAGCTGAGCATCGCGAAGATCAGGATCGCTTCGGGCAGTGGCGTGGCGAACATGTGGTGGGCCCACACGAGGAAGCCGAGGAAGCCGATCGCCGCGGTGGAGGCGGCGATCGCCTTGTAGCCGAAGATCGGCTTGCGCGCGAACACCGGCAGGATCTCCGACACCACGCCGAACGCCGGCAGCACCATGATGTACACCTCGGGGTGCCCGAAGAACCAGAAGAGGTCCTGCCAGAGCAGCGGCGAGCCGCCCTGGGTGGGGTCGTAGAAGTGCGTGCCGAAGTGGCGGTCGGTGAGCAGCATCGTCACGGCGGCGGCGATCACCGGCAGCGCGAAGATCAAGAGCACCGAGTAGGTGAGGATCGCCCAGATGAACAGCGGCAGGCGGCCCCAGCTCATCCCCGACGCGCGCATGTTGGCGACGGTCACGTAGAAGTTGATCGCCCCCAGCAGCGAGGAGATGCCGGTGAGATGGATCAAGTAGATCCATGCGTCCTGGCCGCCGCCGGGCGAGAAGAAGGCGTTCGACATCGGCGGATAGCTGGTCCAGCCCGCTTCCGGGGGGTTCCAGAAGATTGAGGCGTAGAAGACGATCCCGCCGGCCAGCAGCAGCCAGAAGGAGAGCGCGTTCAGCCGCGGGAAGGCCATGTCGCGCGCGCCGATCATCAGCGGCAGGAAGTAGTTGGCGAGGCCCGCCATCATCGGCACGACGACCAGGAAGATCATCGTCGTGCCGTGCATCGTGAACAGCTGGTTGTAGGTCTGCGGCGCCACGAGCGTGTTCTCGGGCGCGCCCAGCTGCAGGCGGATCATCAGCGCCTCGGTGCCTCCGAGGATGAAGAACACGAATGTGAGGACCATGTACATGATCCCGATCCGCTTGTGGTCGGTGGTCGTCAGCCAGCTCATGAAGCCGCGCTCCTCGCGTTCGACGCGGTGGGCGACTACCTGTGGGACGGGGGCGACTTGGATGGCCATGGCTTGGTTGCTTTCTCAGATCAGGGGTTCGCGACCTGCGCGGGGCCGGTCTGGGAGTTGAGCCTCGCCCGTTCCTTGGCCGCTTCGGACTTGGCTTCTTCGAGGTCGCGTCGCTGGTTGGCGAGCCATTCGTCGAACTGCGCCGGTTCCACGGCGCGCACGGTGGCGATCATGCGCGCGTGCCCGCGGCCGCACATGTAGGCGCACTGCCCGTGGAAGACCCCGGGCTTTTCGATCTTGAACCAGGTGTAGTTGTGGTAGCCGGGGACGGCCTGAAACTTACCCCCGAGCGCCGGCACCCACCAGGCGTGCACCACGTCGGAGGAGACGATGTCGAGCGTCACCGTGGTTTTCGTGGGGACTACCATTTCCTCGTAGGAATAGGGCGCGCCGAGCCCGTCGGGGTTGGTGGCGCCGGGGTAGACGTACTGCCAGATGAACTGGCGCCCAATCACCTCGATTTCGAGCGATTTGCCGTCGGGCGGCAGGTGCTTGTCGGCGGTCGCATACAGCTCGCCGTCGCCTCCTGCCAGCACGTCGCCGCCGGCGCTGGAGTTCGGCGGGTTCTCGATCGAGGAGAGCTTGACGAATGTGATGATCGTGAGCACCAGCACGATCGCCGCCGCCCCCAGCGTCCAGCCGATCTCCAGGCGCGTGTTGCCGTGGATCTGCGCGGCGACCGCGCCCTTGCGCTTGCGGAACTTGTACAGCGCGTACCCGAGCGCCCCCTCGACGCCGATGAAGATCACGATCGCCACGTACAGCACGATCTTGTAGAGCGTGTCGATCTCCTGCGCGTTTGGCGAGGCGCCCGACTGGGGGGTGAAGAACGACGCGAGGGTGGTCGGCAGCAGATGGCTCATGGGCGGTTCATGGGTGACAGCGCGAAGCGGGCGGGATCGAAGCGGGCAGGATTCTATTCAGCCTCGGGCGGAACGCGCTTGATGACGTTTGCCACAAACAATTTTGCGGGGTCCCAACAAAGGATCTACG
>DATMMB010000260.1:0-3655 GCA_035569895.1 Solirubrobacteraceae bacterium
GCCTGCGGGGCCGGGGCGGGGGCAGGTCCGTGTCCGTGTCCTCGCTCATCTCGCGTTCCTGGTGTGGGAAGGTGTCGGTCACTCGAATCGCAGGGCCTCGATCGGCCGCAGCGCGGCGGCGCGCGCGGCCGGGTAGGTGCCGAAGAACAGGCCGGTGAGGACGGCGGCGCCGAACGCGAGGAAGATCGAGTAGGTGGCGATCGCGGGCTGCACGCCGGCGATTTCGAACTGGCTGCCGACCACACCGAGCAGCACGCCGGCGAGCCCGCCGATCAGCGACACGAGCACCGCCTCGGTGAGAAACTGGGTGAGGATGTCGCTGCGCCGCGCGCCGACCGCCTTGCGGATGCCGATCTCGCGCGTGCGCTCCGTGACCGACACGAGCATGATGTTCATCACGCCGATGCCGCCCACCAGCAGCGAGATCGCGGCGACCTCGCCGAGCAGGGTCGTGAACACGGAGCTGGTGGAGGCGGTGGTTTCCAGCAGCGAGCCCTGGTTGATCACCTGAAAGCCGGGTTCCGCGGTGTCGGTGGACTGATTGAGAGAGAGGGCCCCGGCTCGCCCGCCTGCGGCGGGCTGCGCCACTCTCTTGTGGCGGCGCTCGATGATCTGCGTCACCTCCGCTTCGGCGGCGGCGAGCGAGGACTCCGAGGTGGCCTGCACGGTGATCGAGTCGATCGGGCCGTAGCCGGTGAGCGAGTCCTGCACGGTGGTGATCGGCGCGGCGACGATTTCGTCGAGGTTGGCGATGCCGTTGGAGCCCTTCGCGGCGAGCACGCCCACCACCTCGAAGTTGACGCCGTTGGCACGCATCGTCTGGCCGATCGGGTCGACTCCGGGGAACAGCTCTTCGACGACCGTCTGCCCGATCACCGCGACGTGGGCGTGGTGGGCCACATCGGCTTCGGTGAACGAGCTGCCTTCCTGGATGTGGTAGCCGTGCGCAACGAGATACGAGGGGTTGGTGCCGACGAACGTGGAGGGCTCGTAGGAGGTGCCTTCGTGGACGAGCGTCACCCCGGTGGTGTTGACAACCGGCGCGGCGCTCTTCACGTCGGGCGCTTCGGAGCGGTCCTCGAGCGCCGCCGCGTCCTGCTTGGTGAGCGACACGGCGCTGGCAGAGGCGGCCGCGAAGCGCGCCCCGCCGCGGATCGCGCCCGACTCCACCAGGAGCACGTTGGTGCCGAGACTCTCGATCCGCGACTGCACCGCCTGCGAAGAGCCGTTGCCGACGGCGATCAGCACGATCACCGACGCCACACCGATCGTCATGCCGAGGATCGTCAGCCCCGAGCGCAGCTTGTTGGCAAGGATCCCGCCCCAGGCGATGCGCAGCGTCTCGGCGCCGATCATGGTCGCGCCTCCAGCGCCGCGGCGGCGGGGTTGTGGGCCGACTTCAGGTGTATGGCGGCGGGTGGGCGCTCGCGCACGCCGCGCAGGCGGCGGTCTTCCACGATCAGCCCGTCGCTGAGGCGCACCACCCGCTTGGCCTGGCCGGCGACGTCGGGCTCGTGGGTGATCAGCACGATCGTGCGTCCTTCGCGGTTGAGGCGCGCGAAGATCGCGAGCACGTCCTCGGTGGAGTGCGAGTCGAGGTTGCCGGTCGGCTCGTCGGCGAGGATCAGCGAGGGGTTGGTGACGATCGCGCGGGCGACCGCGACGCGCTGCTGCTGGCCGCCGGAGAGCTCGGAGGGGAGGTGGTGGGCGCGGTCGGCCATCCCCACAGATGCGAGCGCCCACGCAGCGCGGTGGCGGCGCTCGGCGCGCGGTAGGCCGGCGTAGGCGAGCGGCAGCTCGACGTTGGCGAGCGCGGTGGTGCGCGCCACGAGGTTGAAGCTCTGGAAGACGAACCCCAGCTTGCGGTTGCGCAGGTCGGAGAGCTCGTCCTCATCGAGCTCGCGTGCGTCGGTGCCGTCGATCAGGTAGCGCCCGCCGGTGGGGATGTCGAGGCAGCCAAGGATGTTCATCAGCGTGCTCTTGCCGCTGCCGGAGCTGCCCATGATCGCGACGAAGTCGCCCCGCTGCACCCGCAGCGACACGCCGCGCAGGGCGGGCACCCTGATCGTGCCGACGGTGTAGGTCTTGGTCGCCTCGCGCACATCGATCACGGGGTGCGGCGCGCTCTGCATCACCCACCTCTGAAGAACGCCGCGCCGCCGCCCCCGCCGAGGCCGCCGGCGCCCGCGCCCGCGAATCCGCCCGCGCCGCCGAGCGTGCCCGTACGGCCGCCGAGCCGGCTGAGCACCGAGCTGAGGCCGCCGGTGGCGCGCGCCACCGGAAGCACGATCTGTTCGCCCGCCCGCAGCCCGGAAAGGACGATCGTCGAGCTGTCGCCCGCGAGGCCGGTGACGATGCGCCGGCGCGTCTGCACGCCGTCGTGCACGACGGTGACGGTGTCGGCGGTGATCGCCGAGGTGGGGACGTTGACGCCTTCGGCCTGCTTGACCACCACTTCGGCGGTGGCGCTCATCCCCGGCTTGATCGTGCTGTCGAGCTGGTCGAGCGCGAAGGTGACGTCGTAGCTGACCACGCCGCTGGAGGAGGTGGGGAGCGTCGCGACGCTCCCCACGTGCGCCGCCAGCTTCGTCCCTTCGAGCGCTTCCACGCTCACGGTCGCCGGTTGGCCAGGGCGCACGCTCACGACTTCGGACTCGCTGAGCGCCGCCACCAGCTGCATCGAGGAGAGGTCGCTGAGCACCGCGAACGCCGTGCCGGAGCCGCCACTGCCCGAGCCGGAGCCTTCGCCGGAGCCGGACGCCGCGGCCGACCGCCCCAGGCCCGAGGCCGAGGAGCCCGAGCCCGAGCCGGAGGAGCTGGAGCTGGAGGAGCTCGACGAGGAGCGCGTGGTGCCGGTGGCGGACACGGTTTCGCCGACCTCGCCGGCGAGCGAGACGATCGTGCCGGTGATCGGCGCGTACAGCTTCGTGTCCGACAGCGTCTGTTCGGCGTTCTGCACCGCCAGCCGATCGCTCTTGACGGCGGCGCGAGCGGAGGCGATGTTGGCTTCGCGCAACGCGGGGCTGAGCTTGGTTTTGACGGCCGTCGCGTGGCTGGCACCGGCGGCGCCGGTGCCCGACGCGGCGCCGGAGCCTTCACCGTCGGTTTCTTCCTCCTGAACGAGACCGGCTTCGGCCGACTGCAGCGACGCCTTGGCCTGTTCGAGCGCCACTTCGGCGCTCTTCGGGTCGAGTTCGGCGAGCAGCTGGCCGGCGACGACGTGCTGGCCCTGGTGGACGTAGATCTGCGTCACCGCGCCGGTGGTCTTGAAGCCGAGGTTGAGCTGCGAGTCGGCCTGGACGTTGCCCGAGCCCGACACGGTGGACTGCACGACGCCTTCGCCCACCGCGATCACGCGCCCACCGCTCGCGGTGCTGCCCGACGCCGGGCCCACCACGAGCGCGGCGGCGACGATCGCGCCGACGCACAGGGCGGCGAGCAGGTAGGTCGGCCAGGGCCGCGACGGGCGCGAGTACATGGATCGATCTTGTGCTGAGGCCATAAGCGTTGGCGAAGAAACGGCGTAAGCGCAGCTAAGGGCTCACGACAATGTAGATGGCGGGATCGGGATGGTCGATTCGTGGATGGGATGCGACGCACGCGAGCGCAGCCGTGCTGGTAGCACGGCGAGCATCGCGGGTGGCGCAGACCGCCG
>DATMMB010000261.1:0-6360 GCA_035569895.1 Solirubrobacteraceae bacterium
ATCAGCACGGCGCCGATCGCGAAGTTGGGGGCGACCAGCACGTTGGCGCCGCCGGTGCGCTCCTTCGCGCACGCGCGCCCCAGCTCCTCCAGGTCGAAGCCAGTGGTGCCGATCACGGCGTGCACACCCGCGCGCACGCAGACGAGCGCGTTCTCGATCGCGGCGTCGGGGCGGGTGAAGTCGACCACCACGTCGGCGTCCAGGAGCACCTCGGCGAGCGCGGTATCGAGCAGCGGGTCGGCGCGGCCGCGCAGCCGCATGTCCTCGGCACCCGTGACGGCGTCGCACACCGTCTCCCCCATGCGCCCGGCGGCGCCGGCCACCGCCACGCGAATCACGTCGCCGCCCCCATCCGGCCACGGCGCGGCCCGACTCCGCGCATGTGGCGGTGGCGAGCGGGTCGTGACGCCCGGCGGTGGCGCAACCCGGTCACGCCGGGTGGGCGGGTTCGAATTCCAGCGGCGCCAGCGCCTCGCGCAGCGCGTCCTCATCGGGGCCGATCGCCGCCACCGAGAGCTCCGGGCCGCGAAACAGCTCCTGCGCCAGCGCCCGCAGATCGTCGAGCGTGACCGCGTCGAGCCGCGCGATCACCTCCTCCACCGAGAGGATCGGCAGCTCGCACAGCACCGAGCTGCCCAGCCGGCTCATGCGCGCCGCCGTGGACTCCATCGCCAGCACCAGCCGCCCCTTGGCGTTCTCGCGCGCGCGCTCCAGCTCCTGCGCGTCGGCCGGCTCGCGCACGAAGCGATCGAGCTCCGCGGCGCACACCGCCACCGCCGCGCGCAGGTTGTCGGGGCGCGTGCCCACATACAGCCCCACCTCGCCAGTGTGAGCGTAGAGGTTGGAGAACGAGAACACCGAGTAGGCCAGGCCTCGCCGCTCGCGCACCTCCTGGAAGAGCCGCGAGGAGGCGCCGCCGCCGAGCACCGTGTCGAGCACTCTCAGCGCGAAGCGCCGCTCGTCGTCGCGCGCGATTCCTCGGCCGCCGAGGCAGAGGTGGTATTGCTCGGTGTCCTTGCGCAGGAAGCGCACGCGGCGCTCGAAGTGGGGCGTGGCCTCGTGCGCCGCCGGCGGCTCGCCGGGGCGCTCCGCGCCGGGCGCGACCACGCGCTCGCCAACCCTCCCCCCATTCCTCTCCCCCACGCCCTCAGACCCCAGCGCCGCTTTCGCCATCGCGACGAGCGCGTCGTGATCGACCGAGCCGGCCGCCGCGATCACCACGTCCGTCGGGTGGTAGCGCGTGGCGTGGAACGCGCGCAACTGCTCGCGCGTCACCGACCTGATCACCTCGGCCCGTCCGATCACCGCACGGCCGAGCGGATGCCCGCCGAAGACCGCTTCGCCGAGCACGTCGAACACGCGGTCCTGCGGGTCGTCCTCGTACATCGCGATCTCTTCGAGCACCACTTCGCGCTCTGCCTCGATCTCCCCCAGCGCCGGGCGCCACACCATGTCGGCGATCACGTCGAACGCGCGCTCCAGATGGCGGTCGAGCACGCGCGCGTACACCGACGTGGCCTCCCTGTCGGTGCCGGCGTTCAGCTCAGCGCCCATGCCGTCGAAGATCTGGTCGATCTCCTCCGAGCCGTAGCGCGCGGAGCCGCGGAACAGCATGTGCTCGAGCAGATGCGAGATCCCCGCCTCCGCGTCGCGCTCGAGCGCCGAGCCGGCGCCGATCCAGAAGCCGAGCGCGACCGAGCGCACGCCCGGCAGCGGCTCGCTCACCACCCGGACGCCCGAGTCCAGGGTGGTGGTGCGATGGCCGACGTCGTTCATGACTTCAGCTGAAACGGGATCCGGCATGGACATCGCCGAGCGGGCCCCGGGGATTCGAATCCCGCCCACCCGATCGCGCAACGCGATCGCCTCCGGCCAAGGGACCTCCCGTGGTTTTCCTCTCAGGCTCAGAACCGATCGCGATCGCGCCCGGAGCCGTGGCGGGGACGGCCGGAGCCGCGCGGGGCCGAGTCGCTGCGGCCCCGGTCACGATCGCCGCCGCGGCTGCCCTCACGGCCGTTGCGCGAGGGGCCCGATGAACGACCGCCAGGCGGGCGGGACCCCGATCCGGGTGGGTGGGATCCAGACCCTCCCACCGCCGCCAGCTCCTCGACCGACTTACCGGCGACCTCCGGGTCCTCGGCAAGTCGCAGTCCGATGCGCCCGCGCTCGCGGTCGACCTCGACCACGCGCACGTTGATCTCGTCGCCTTTGTTGAGCACGTCCTCGACGCTCGCGATCCGCTCGCCCGGGGAGACGTTGGAGATGTGCAGCAGGCCGTCGGTGCCCTTGGTGAGCTCGACGAACGCGCCGAAGGTGGTCGTCTTGACGACCTTGCCGATGAACTCGTCGCCGACCTCCACCTCCTTCATCATCATGCGGATCCGCTCCACCAGCTCGTCGGCGAGCTCGCCGTTGGCGGAGTAGATCAGCACCTGGCCGTCGTCGTTGACGTCGATCTGCGATTCGAACTCCTCCGAGAGACCGCGGATCGTTTCCCCGCCCTTGCCGATCAACAGGCCGATCTGCGAGGGGTCGATCTGGATCGTCTGGATGCGCGGCGCGTACTGGGAGAGCTGGGAGCGCGGGCCCTCGATCACCTCCGCCATGCGGCCGAGGATGTAGGAGCGCGCCTTGTGGGCGCGGCTGAGCGCGTCGCGCAGGATCTCGAACGTGACGCCCGCGATCTTGATGTCCATCTGCAGCGCCGTGATGCCGCGCTCGGTGCCGGCGACCTTGAAGTCCATGTCGCCGAGGTGGTCCTCGACGCCGGCGATGTCGGTGAGCACGATGTACTCATCGCCCTCCTTGATCAGCCCCATCGCGATCCCGGCGACGGGGCGCTTCAGCGGCACGCCCGCGTCCATCAGCGACAGCGAGGACCCGCATACGGACGCCATCGAGGAGGAGCCGTTGGACTCGAAGATGTCCGAGACGACGCGCACCGTGTAGGGGAACTCCTCGATCGAGGGCACCATCGGCACGAGCGCGCGCTCGGCCAGCGCGCCGTGGCCGATGTCGCGGCGCTTGGGGCCGAGGCGACCGGCCTCGCCGACCGAGAAGGGCGGGAAGTTGTAGTGGTGGAAGTAATACTTTTTGCTCTGCAGCCCCAGCGTGTCGAGGCGCATCTCCTCCTTCAAGGTGCCCAGCGCCGCGACGCTCAGCGCCTGCGTCTGGCCGCGCGTGAACAGCGCCGAGCCGTGCGTGCGGGGGGTGACGCCCACTTCGATCGAGATGTCGCGGATCTCATCCTCGCCGCGGCCGTCGGGGCGCTTCTTGTGCACCGCGATGCGCTCGCGGATGATTGCCTTCTCCAGCTTGTCGAACGCGAGCTGCGCCGCCGCCCGGCGCGCCTTCGCGGCTTCGAGCTCCACCTCGCCCGCGCCCTCAGGCGCCGGCGGGGCATGGCGCTCGAGGATCGCCTGCTCCACCTCCGCGGTGGCGTCCTGGCGCTCGAGCTTGTCCACCACCTGCGTGGCGGCGTCCAGCGCGGCGCCGTGCGAGGCGCGAACCGACTCCAGCAGCCCCTCCTCGACGGCGGGCGGCGCGATCTGGATCTTCTCCCTGCCCAGGCGGGCGGCGAGCTCGCGCTGCAGCGCGCACAGCTTCTTGATCTCTGAGTGAGCGATGTCGAGCGCGTCGAGGATCTCTGCCTCGGAGATCTCGTTCGCGCCCGCCTCCACCATCAGGATCGCCTCCTCGGAGCCCGCGACCACGAGGTCGAGGTCGGTGAGCGCCTCCCCCTCCGTCGCCGCTCGCGCAGGATCGGCCTGCAGCTGCTCCTCGGAGGGGTTGACGACGAAGTTGCCGTCCACCTTGCCGATTCGCACCGCGCCCACCGGGCCGGCGAACGGGATCTCGGAGATCATCAGCGCCGCCGACGCGCCGTTCATCGCGAGGATGTCGTACGGGTGCACGTGATCGACCGACAGCGGGATCGCCACCAGCTGGGTGTCGCGGTTCCAGCCCTTCGGGAACAGCGGCCGCAGCGGCCGGTCGATCATCCGCGCCGTCAGCGTCGCCTTCTCGCCGGAGCGCCCCTCGCGCTTGAAGAACGAGCCGGGGATCTTCCCGGCCGCGTACATCCGCTCCTCCACGTCAACGGTGAGCGGCAGGAAGTCCACGTCGCGCGCGCCCCCCGCGGTGGCGGTCGCCAGCACCATCGTGTCGCCTTGGCGGACGACCACTGCGCCGGAGGCCTGCTTGGCCATCCTGCCGGTCTCGAAGGAGATCTCGGCACCTGCAATCTCCACGGAGACCCGTGTAACGGCGTCACTGCTCATATCTTCCTCTGCTTTCCTCGTCCGCCCTTCGGTCGGCGAACCGCGTCTTATTAATCTCTGTTCCGAACGCAGAGGAGCTTAGCGGATGTGTTGGGGTAGGCCGCATGCGGCCTACCCGGAACGGCCGCACGCGGCCGTTCCCCGGACGGTGCATGCACCGTCCGGCCGGTGGCGCATGCGCCACCGGAACTGCGACCCCAAGGACGCGCTCAGACGTTCTTGAGGCCGCCCAGAATGAGCCGCGTCTCGGGAAGATCGGCCGGCGAGGGCGCCTGATAGCTCCAGCGCACCACCCCGTCGGCGCCAACGATCGCCAGCGCGCGCTGCGGAAAGCCGCCTTCGTGCAGCACCCCGAACGCGGTGCACGCGGCGCCCTTGGGCTCGAAGTCCGAGAGCTGCGGAATGCTCACGCCAAGCTTTTCGCGGAACGCTTTCTGCGCCCACGTGCTGTCGCAGGAGACGCCGTAGACGACGGCGCCGTCGGCCGTGATCTGCTCGAGCTCGCGCTCGTACAGCTGCAGCTGGTCGGTGCACACGGGGCTGAACGCGAACGGGTAGAAGACGAGCACGGTGGTGCGGCCGTGCAGATCCTTCTCGGTGAACGGCTCCCCCGCTTCGGTGGTGAGCTTGAAGCTCGGTACCTCGCTACCGGGGTCGAGAACGCTCACAACAGCCTCCTCCTGAGCTTACTTGCGGAGGCCGAGCTCTTTGATGAGCGCTCGGTATCCCTCGAGGTCGGTGCGCTGCAGATAGTCGAGGAAGCGCCGGCGGCGCCCCACCAGCATCAGCAGCCCTCTACGCGAGTGGTGGTCTTTCTGCTGCTCGCGCAGGTGCTCGGTGAGGTGGTTGATGCGCTCTGTCAGCAGCGCCACCTGCACGCGGGTGTTGCCGGTGTCGCGCTCGTCGGCGCCGAACTTCGCCGTGATCTCGTGCTTGCGCTCGGTTGTGAGGCTCATCGGCGGCACACGGTAGCAGGCTCACAATCGCGTGAGCACCCTCCGCGTCTGCTCGACGTCGCGCCCCATCTGCTCGATCAGCGCCTCGGCGGTGGCAAAGCGCCGCTCGCCGCGCAGCCGGCGCACGAAGTCAAGGCGCAGCTCGCTCCCGTACAGGTCGCCGTCGAAGTCAAGCAGGTGCGCCTCGATCAGCTCCCCCCGCCCGCTGGTGAAGGTCGGCCTCACCCCCACGTTCACCGCTGCTGACCGAAACGGGGATGCGGGCTGCAGACCGGTGTCTCCCGGCTTCGGTTGCCCATTCGCCAGGCATGCGTAGATCCCGTGCCCGGGGCAGACGAGCTGCTCGTCGGGCACCAGATTGGCGGTTGGGAAGCCGAGCTCGCGGCCGCGTTCGTCGCCGCGCACAACCTCGCCGCGCAACTGAAAGGGGGCGCCGAGGAAGCGCGCCGCCTGATCGACCTCGCCGGCGAGCACGAGCCCGCGGATGTGCGAGGAGGAGACGATCTCCCCGTCGATTTCGAGCAGCGGATGCACCGTCGTGGTGAAGCGCGTGTCGGCGGCCAGCAGCCGCGGGTCGCCCTGCGCACGGTGGCCGAAGCGGAAGTTCTCGCCGACCGACACCCGCACGGCGCCGAGCGCGCCGACGAGCACGTCATCGATGAACGACTGTGCGCTGCGCGCCGCGAACGCGGCGTCGAACGGGATCACGATCAGCTCCTGCACGCCGAGCGCCGCGACCAGCTCGGCCTTCACCTCCAGGGGCGTGAGCAGCTTCGGCGCATGCTGCGGCGCCACCACCGACACGGGGTGCGGTTCGAACGTCAGCACGCTGTCCGCGCCCTTGATCACCTCGCGGTGGCCGAGGTGCACGCCGTCGAACGTGCCCACCGCGACCTCGCGCGGGCGGGGCTCGACCTCGGGTAGCGGGGTGATCTTCACCGGCGGAAGCCTAATCAAGTCGGGCGAGCGCTTGATCGACGGGGATCGCCGGCGGCGGCTCCCAAGGCCCACCCCGAGCTGGCGGCGGCAGCGCGTCCGCGATGTCGAACGGCCCGATCGCCGTGCGCCGCAGCTCCACGCAGTAGGCGTCGTGCAGATCGGCGATCAGCGAGCGCACGTACGTG
>DATMMB010000262.1:0-2211 GCA_035569895.1 Solirubrobacteraceae bacterium
TCGCCTTCATCGCCTGCCCGACCGAGGTCAAGCAGCTCCTGAAGGTCGCGGCGCCCCCCTACCTCTACTCCGGACCTTCGCCGGTCGCCTCGCTTGCCACCACGCTCGCCGGCTTTGAAGTGAACGAGCGCCGCGGCGAGGAGCTGCGCGAGACCGTCTGGCGGCACACCGCGCGTGTGCTCGACTGCCTCGCGGGGCTCGGCGTGCACACCCCCAACCGCTCGGGGCTGCCGATCGTCGAGATCCCGCTGCGCGACCACACGCGCATCGACGCGGTGGGGCGGCTGCTGTTCGAGCGCGGCGTGTACGTGACGCTCGCCGCCTACCCGCTCGTGCCGCACGACGAGGTCGGGTTTCGCGTGCAGCTCACGGCCGCCAACACCGACGCTGAGGTGGACATGGCGATCGCGGCGCTGCAAGAGCTCGCCGAGCTGGGCGAGCTGCGCCCGGCGGAAGGTGGTGCGCTTGCCCAAGCGCAGGCCGACGCGATCGCCGAGGCCCACTCGGCGCGACACGAGCCGGTGGCATGAGAACATGAGACGCTGAGCCCGCCGTGATCGCTCGCTATCGCGCCCTGCTCTCCCACCCGGGGGTAAGCCGGCTGCTGGTCAGCTCGGTGGTGGGGCGGCTGCCGTCGGGCATGTTTTCGCTGGCGATCCTGCTGTTTTTCCACGCACGCGCCGGATCCTTCCTCGCGGCTGGTGTCGCCGTCGGCGCGTTCACGCTGGCGAGCGCGCTCGTCGGCCCGCTGCTCGGCGCGCTCGTGGACCGTGTCGGGCAGGCGCCCGTGCTGCTGCCGGCCGCTGCCTGCCAGGCCGCTGCGCTGGTGGCGCTCGTGCTGAGCGCGCGCGCCGGTGCGCCGGTGGCGGCCCTGATCGCAGTGGTGGCGCTCGCCGGCGCCGCGCTGCCGCCGCTCGCCGGCTGCGTGCGCGCGCTGTGGCCGCAGGTGGCATCGGGCGAGCAGCTGCAGACCGCCTACGCGCTCGACGCCACCTCCCAGGAGACGATCTGGACGCTCGGCCCGCTGCTGGTTGGCGTGGCCACCGGGTTCATCTCCCCCGCCGCGGGGGTGCTGCTGTGCGCGCTGCTCACCGTGTGCGGCACCGGCTTCTTCGTCAGCTCGCCGCTGTCGCGTCACTGGCACGGCGTGAGCGCGCGTGAACGCTCGCGCGGCGGCGCGCTGCGCGCCGGGCCGGGGCTGCGCGTGCTGCTCTGCTCGGTGGCGCTCGCGGGTGCCGTGATCGGCGCGGTCGAGGTGGGGCTTCCCGCGCTGGCGACGCACGCGCACGCGCACTGGTCGGCGGGGCCGCTGCTCGCGCTGTTCAGCGTCGGCAGCATGACGGGTGGGCTGGTCTACTCGGCGCGCAGCTGGCGCCTTGCGATCGCGCCGCGCTACACCGCCACGCTGGTGGCGATGGCGCTCGCGGTGGCACCGCTGATCGTGGTGGGCTCGCTCACCGCCGCGTTCCCGCTGAGCGTGCTCGCCGGTCTCGCGCTCGCGCCGATGATGGCGTGCCAGTTCTCGCTTGTCGGCGAGCTCGCGCCCGCGGGGACTGTCACCGAGGCGTTCACCTGGCACCGCGCGGCGACGGTCGCCGGGATGGCGGCGGGCACGGCGCTCGGAGGGTGGCTGATCGACTCCCGCGGCGTCTCCGCCGCGTTCGCGCTCGGCTGCGTGGGTGTCGCCGCGGCGGGCGCTGTGACGGTGCTCGGGCGCCGGCACATCGCCCCGGCGGCGCCCGCGGCTGCTCCCGAGCAGGCGCCGTTCGAGCTCGCCGCGGAGGCGGTGGCGCTGGCCGCTGAGGCCGTGGCGCTGGCGGCCCGAAGCGACGGCGGCGAGTTGACGGTTCAGCAGCCGAGGACCATCAGGCTTGCAGTTGAGGCAGTGGCGCTCGCAGCGCAGGCGGTGGCGCAGGGCGCCGTGTGAGCTCGGCGGTGACCACCGCCGCGCCCACCGCGACGGCGTGTGTGAGGCGCGCGAACACCAGCAGCCGTTCGGCGGCGCTGAACAGCGGCGTGCAGGCGGACAGCACCAGCCGGCTGTAACGGTCGGTGCGGATCGCCCCCTCCACGTCGGAGGGGAGCACACTGTGGTGGCCGATCACGGTGTACGTGAAGTGCGCGTAGGGCATGTCGATCACGATGCGATCGCCGCGGCGCAGCTCGTCGATATGGCGGAAGGGGGCGAGGAAGGTGGTGCGATGGCCGGCG
>DATMMB010000263.1:0-5754 GCA_035569895.1 Solirubrobacteraceae bacterium
ATCACATGCGCATTGGTGCCGCTGGCGCCGAACGAGGAGACGCCAGCCCGCCGCGGACCGTCCTCGGCGGGCCACGCCCGCGCCTGCGTCAACAGCTCGATCCCCGCCGTCCGCCAGTCGATCTCCGGCGTGGGGCGATCGACGTGCAGCGTGCGCGGCAGCATCCCGTGGCGCAGCGCGAGCGTCATCTTGATCACGCCGCCGACCGCCGCCGCAGCCTGGGTGTGCCCGAGGTTAGACTTCAGCGTCCCCAGCCACAACGGCCGCTCGGGGGTGCGGACGCTGCCATAGACCGCCCGCAACGCATGCGCCTCGATCGGATCACCGAGCATAGTGCCGGTGCCGTGCCCCTCGACCGCGTCGATCTGCCCGGGCGAGAGGCCCGCATCGGCGAGCGCTTGGCGGATCACGCGCTCCTGCGCGGGACCGTTGGGGGCAGTCAACCCGTTGCTCGCACCGTCCTGGTTGACGGCGCTGCCGCGCACCAGCGCCAGCACCTCGTGACCGTTGGCGTGCGCGTCGCTCAGGCGCTCGAGCACCACCACGCCGGCGCCCTCGCTCCACCCCGCGCCGTCAGCGTCGGCGCTGTACGCCTTGCAGCGCCCGTCGGGTGCGAGGCCGCGCTGGCGGGATGCCCACAGGAAGGCGCCCGGCGAGTACAGCACCGTGACCCCGCCGGCGAGCGCGAGCGAGCACTCCCGTGCCCGCAGCGCCCTGCATGCCAGGTGCAGCGCCACCAGCGAGGAAGAGCAGGCGGTGTCGAGCGACACCGCGGGGCCCTCGAATCCATACGTGTAAGCGACCCTGCCCGCGATGAGGCTGCCGCCGAGGCTGGCGGTCGCGCCGAGCTCGAGGCTTGTTGCGCGCGGCGCGCGGACACCGGTGGCGTAGTCGTGATACATCACACCGGCGAACACCCCCACCTGCGCTCCGCGCAGCGCCGCGGGGTCGATGCCGGCGCCTTCGAGCGCCTCCCAGCTCACTTCGAGCATGATCCGCTGCTGCGGGTCGGTCGTCACCGCCTCCCGCGGGCTCACTTCGAAGAAGGCGGCATCGAACAGGGCGGGGTCGTCGATGAACCCGCCCTCGCGCGTGTAAGTCGTGCCGCGGTGATCGGGATCGGGGTCGTACAGCGCCTCCAGATCCCACCCGCGGTCGGTCGGGAAGCCGTCGATCGCATCGCGCCCGTCACGCAGCAGCTCCCACAGCTGCGCCGGCGAGTTCGCGCCGCCCGGATACCTGCAGCCCATCCCCACGATCGCAATCGGCTCTTGCTCTTGCTGCTCGAGCTCGCGTACGCGCTGCTGAGCCTCGTGGAGCTCGACCGTGACGCGCTTGAGATAGCTGAGCAGCTGCTGGTCCTCAGCCATCGTCCCCCCCGTTCGCACCGTGCAGCTGCTTGTCGATGAACTCGAAGACCTCCTCGGCGCTCGCCGCGCTCATCATCCGCGCGAGCTCCGCCTGCTCGGGCGCGGCCTGCCGTTCGCCCGCGCCGGAAAGAATCGTCTGCAGCCGCCGCACTGCCCGGGCGCGCCGCGGATCGTCCGCCGGGAGCGCCGCCAGTCCCCGCTCGAGCTCATCCAGCTCGCGCTCCAACGGATCATGTGGCGCGGATGCCAGCGAGCCGTCGTCGAGCTCGGCCAGCAACCGATCGGCCAGCGCCGGCGGCGTGGGGTGATCGAAGATCAGCGTGGCCGGGAGCGTGAGCTCGGTGGCAAGCTGCAGGCGGTTGCGGAACTCGACCGCCGCCAGCGAGTCGAAGCCCAGCTCCTTGAACGTCAGCCGCGTCTCGATCGCCCCCGCCGAGTCGTATCCGAGGACCCCGGCGGCCTCGGCGCACACCACCTCCAGCACGAGCTGCGCGCGCAGGTGATGCGGGGTGTCCTTCACCCGCCGTCGCAGCAAGCCGCGCTCGGCGGCGGCGCGTGCCGGTACGCGCACCACGCCGCGCATGATCGGCGGCAGCAGACCGGCGGCCGCCTGTGTGCGCAGCGCGCCTGCATCGAGGCGCACCGCGAGCAGCTGCGCCTCACCCTGGGCATCCGCGGCGTCGAAGCAGGATAGGCCCTCCGCGGGGATCAGCGGCAGCACTCCGACGCGCGCGTTGCGAGCCAGCTCGCTCTCGCCCAGGCGATCGGCCATGCCCTCCGCCTGCCATGGACCCCATGCGATCGCAATCGCCGGCAGCCCGCGCGCGCGGCGCCGGGCGGCCAGCGCGTCCAGCAGCGCGTTGGCGGCCGCATAGTTGCCCTGCCCGGGCGCCCCGAACGTGCCCGCCACCGAGGAGAACAACACGAACGCCGATAGCGGCAGCTGCGCGGTCAGCTCGTCCAGCAGGAGCGCGGCGCCGGCCTTCGGCGCAAGCACCCGTTCAAGCCGCTCGGGCGTGAGCGAGTCGATCACGCCGTCGTCGAGGACGCCCGCGGCGTGCACCACGGCCCGCAGCGGGTGCTCACCGGAGATCGACGCGAGCAGCTCGCGCAGCTGTCCGCGCGCAGCGACATCGCAGGCCACGATCCGCACACTCGCGCCGAGCGAGCGTAGCTCGGCCGCGAGCTTCCGAGCACCCGGCGCCCGCTCTCCCCGCCGGCTGGCGAGCAGCAAATGGCGAACGCCTTGCGCGCCCACCAGGTGCCTGGCGAGCAGTGCGCCGAGCCCGCCGGTGCCGCCGGTGATCAGCACGGTGCTCTCCGCGTCGAAGCGTGATTGGGGCTCCGCCGCTCGCCCCCACACCGCGGGCGACCCAAGCGCCCGCAGACGCGGCACAAGCATCGTGCCCGCGCGGATCGCGAGCTGCGGCTCGCCCGTGCGCACGGCTTCGTCGAGCGCGGCGGGCAGCGCGTGCCGCGAGCGCTCCTCCTGGTCGAGATCCACGAGCACGAAGCGCCCCGGATGCTCGGATTGTGCTGTGCGCACCAGCCCCCATACGGCTGCCTGCTCGAGTCCCGGCAGCTGATCCGCGGCGCCAACCGCGACCGCTCCGCACGTCACCACCGCAAGCTTCGACTCGCCTTCCCCACGCGCAAGCCACTCCTGGATCTGCCCCAGCACGCCGCTGGCACAGGCGCTCACGGCATCCGCCGCCCGCTCGGCATCCTGATCGAGCGGCGAGCGATCGGCGGAGCCCTCATCCACTACAAGCGTCTCCATCGATACAGCAAGCCCTCGCTCGGCGGTGGCGGCGAGCGGCTCCCACGCGACCCGCAGCAGCGACCGCTCGCCACCGGTGCGCAACTGCTCGAGTCGCTCGCGGCGCACCTCGCGCGCCACCAGCGAGTCGAGCGCCAACACCGGCTCGCCCCGCTCGTCGAAGGCGTGCAGCGACATCCCACCCGCCGGTGTTGTTGGACAGACGCGGATGCGCAGCTCGCAGGCGTCGGCGGCGCGCGCGCTCAATCCGGTCCAGGCGAACGGGATCACCGTCTCGCGCAATCCATCTCCATGCAACGCTCCGAGCTGCAGCGCGGAGTCCAGCAGCGCCGGGTGCACACCAAAGGCGCGCGCCTGCGCGCGGTACTCCGCGGGCAGCTGCACCTCCGCGAACAGCTCCTCGCCGCGGCGCCAGATCGCACTGACGCTCCTGAAGGCGGGGCCATATTTGAAGCCGATCGCCGCCATCGTCTCGTGCAGCCGCTCGGCGGGCAGCGCCTCCGCCCCTGCCGGCGGCCACGCGCCATCGAGTACATCGGCGCTTCGCCCTAGCGCCGCGCGTCCTTCACCGGACTCGGCCGGCGAGGCGAGCACGCCGATCACGTTGCGGGTCCACACCCGCTCGCCCGGCTGCTCGGCCTCGTGCGCGGGCTCTCCCCACGCGCGGCAGGTGTGGATGGCAAGCTCGCGCCGCCCACGCTCGTCGGGCGCGGCGACCGCCACCTGCAAGGCCACCTGCTCGTGCCCGGCGAGCACCACCGGCTCCTCCATCACGAGCTCCCGCACGATCTCGCAGCCGACCGCACGGGCGATGTGCTGCGCGATCTCCGCGTGCGTCGTGCCGGGCACCAGCACGGTCTCTCGCAGGACGTGCTCGGCCAGCCAGGGGGCGCGAGCGAGCGAGAGCGAGCCGGTGCACAGCCAGCCTCCGTCGGCCAGCGGAAGCACGGAATCGAGCAGCGGATGCCCGCCGCCGCCGGGCGCACCGGCACTCATGAGCATCCTCGGCGCGGGCTCGAGCCAATGGCGACGGCGCTGGAAGGCGTAGGTGGGAAGCCGCACCCGGCGGGCACCGGTGTGCGCGAAGGCGCTGCTCCAGTCCACCTCGACGCCTCTGACCCACAGCTGCGCGAGCGCGCTCACCAACGCGCGCACCTGCGGGCGCCGGCCGCGCAGCACCGGCACCGCCAGCACCCCGCTCGCGCCGTGCTCCCCGCCACCGGCAGCGCCCGGATCCTCCGCCGTGCTGTCGCCAGCCTCCGCCGCCGCGCCCCTGCCCTCCCTCTCTCCTTCTCCACCCGGACCCCAGCCGCTCGGCGCGTGCCCGTCCGCACGCCCGCTCTCCGCGCCGGCAAGGCATTCGCGCGCCATCGCACTGAGCACACCGTCGGGGCCGAGCTCGAGCAGGTGGCGTACGCCCCGACCGCCCAGCCACCGTACGGAGCGCAGGAAGTGCACCGGCTCGCGCGCGTGACGCGCCCAGTAGGCCGGGTCGCACGACTGCTCGGGCAAGAGCGGCTCGCCGGTGAGGTTCGAAACGATCGGGATCCGCGCGGGCGCAAACGACAGGCCGGCGGCGACCTCTTCGAGCTCGGCGAGCATCGCGTCCATGCGCGGCGAGTGAAACGCGTAAGAGACTGCCAGCCGCTTCGTCCTGTGGCCGCGCTCTTTGAATACTCCCGCCAGCTCCAGCACCACCTCCTCATCGCCCGAGATCACCACCGCCGCGGGCGCGTTCACCGCCGCCAGCGCCGCGCCCCGCTCGCGTCCCGCCAGCAGCGCGAGCGCCTCCTGCTCGGACGCCTGCACCGCCACCATCGCCCCGCCCGCGGGCAGCTCGCTCATCAATCGCCCCCGTGCTGCCACCAGCGCGCACGCGTCCGCCAACGACAGCACGCCGGCGACATGCGCCGCCGCCAGCTCGCCGATCGAGTGGCCAATCAGATAGTCGGGTCGCACGCCCCACTCCTCGAGCAACCTGAACAGTGCCACCTCCAGCGCAAACAGACCGGCCTGCGCGAACGCCGTGTCGTCGAGCGATTCGCCTCCGGCTGCGCCGGCCGCGCGCGTCTGGCCGAACACCACCGCTCGCAGCGAGCACCCCAGGAGGGCGTCGAAATAGCCGCACGCCTCGTCGAAGGCGGCGGCAAAGACCGGCAGCGTTTCGTGGAGCTCCCGACCCATGCCCGGCCGCTGAGCGCCCTGGCCGGTGAACAGGAAGGCGAGGGCACCCGCCGCCGCCCGTGTCGATCCGCGCACCAACCCAGGAGCGTCCTGCCCGAGCGTGAGCTCCCCGAGCCCGGCGAGCAGGCTCTCGCGGCCGCCGCCGACGAGCACCGCCCGCTCCTCGAGCGCCGAGCGGCTCACCGCCAGCGAGAGCCCGACGTCCGCGAGCGAGGTCGATTGATCTGCTGCGATCCACTCCCGCAATGCCCGCGCCTGACCGCGCAAACCCTCCATGTTCCGCCCCGACACGACCAGCGGCAGCACGCCGGCCTCCAGCACGCCGCCGAGCGCCGGCACCGCCGCTTCGGCGTGCTGATCGCACGGGGACGCCGCTCCTCGGCAGTGGCCGTCGCGTTCGCTCTCCGGCGAGACGCCCCG
>DATMMB010000264.1:0-9481 GCA_035569895.1 Solirubrobacteraceae bacterium
CACCGCTACCTGCAGCGCCCGCATTTCGCCGGTCGGCTGGTTGAGTCCCTGTTCGCTGTAGATCGCGGAGATCCGGGCGGCCAGTTCGGAGTTGGGATGGTGCGGTTCCAGCTTCAGGTAGGCGTTCCATGAGTGCGCGACCTTGGCGAGCACCGCCTTCCCTTGGGCGGTGTATTTTTCGGATTCCCCAACCGTGGTGATGTTCCCCGGTTCGCCCGCCTGATGGAACTGCGCTTCGGCGAGCGCCTGCCACGCCGCGGGATCGGTGGGGTGCTGGTGGGTGCGCTTTTCGGCCGCGGCGACGCGCGCGGCGAAGCTGGCGCTGGTGGAGCCACCGTTTTCGGTGAAGGCGTTGAAGAGCCCTCCCCCGCCACCGCCCACGCCGACGCCAAAGCCGACGAAGCCGAGTAGGAACAGCAGGGCGAGGCCGAGATAGACGATCTGTACCGTGCGGCGTCGGCCGCGGGCGCGGAGGTCGAACAGCATCAGTCGGTGAGCTCCCTGTCCATGTGGTCGATTATTGCGTCTAGGCTCGGGTCGGTGGTGGTCTCGGTTGTCGTGCTCGCCGGCCGCGGGCCATCTGGGGTCGGGGACCAGCCCCCGCCGGGCGCCCCCGGTCCGCCTTCGGTGGGGCTGCCCTCCGGCGCGGGCGGTGGGTCCTCCTCGCTGCCTGGAGCCGCCACCGCGCGCGCCGCATCCCGTCGCGCGACGAACGCTGCCACCAGGATACTCGCCTCGTAGAGAACATAGAGGGGGACGGTCTCGAGGATCAGCGTGATCGCATCCCCCGGAAGGAACGCGGCGACGGCGGCGCACGCGACGATCGCGTAGCGGCGGCCTTTACGCAGCTGGGCGGGGGTCACGATGCCCGCGCGGGTGGCACCGAGGATCGCGACCGGCACCTGAAACACCATCCCCATCGCCAGCAGCACGGTGGCGGCGAACTGGTAGTAGGGGCCAGCCTGCACGATGATGTTGAACTGGCTGCTGTTGAAGTTCACGAGGAAGCGCAGCGCGGCCGGCAGCACGACGAAGTAGCCGAACAGCACCCCCGCCACGAACAGGACGGGGACGGCGGCGAGCAGTGGCGCAACCGCGCGTCTCTCATTAGGGTGCAGCGCCGGCATCACGAAGCCGTACAGCTCGTACAGGATCACCGGCAGCGAGACGATCAGCGCGAAGAAGAAGACGACCGTGAGCGTCGTCGTGAATGGCTCGCCGACGCCGAGCGTCGTCAGCTTTTCGGGAGGCGGCTGCGGCGGGAGCTTCGCGGTGGCGGCCCGCAGGCCGGCGAGCTCCGCCCCCAGTTGCGCGCGCGCCGCCGCCGGCAGGTGGCTGCCGGGCGCAGCGAGGACCCGCACGATCGCCTGCACCTCCCCGGCGACCTTCACCACCGCCTGCTGCGCGAGCGCCGCCTGCCCGGTCGGCCCCTGGCCCTTCGCCACCTGACCCTGCTTCTCGCGTTCGTAAGGCCGGTTGATGACGTGCAGCAGCGCGTGGTTTTGCCACAGGCAGACGGCGAACGCGACCGCCAGCACGACGCCGCTGACAATCAGGCGCGTGCGCAGCTCCTCGAGGTGCTCGACGAGGCTGAGGCGGTCCTCGTGGCCGATCGTGCGGATTGCGGTGGCCATGTACGCCTATCAACATATATCGGCCACGGCCGGAGCCACGGAACGGGTTCTCCCTTGAGCAAACCTCGGTATTGCTGGACACACGCTAAAGACCGCCGGGGGGCGAGTCGATGACACACGCGAGGATCGAAATGCCCCCCGACAAGAGCGATCACCGGACACGCCACCACGTGCAGCTGCCGAGCGGCAAGCAGATCGAGGTCGTCTACCTCGACAGCCCGGCGCCGCCGTCGCTCGGCCCGCCGCAGCCGACCCGCCGGCGCGACGACCGCGAGGCGGGGCCGTTGCACGTCTGCTTCCACTGCGGCGGCGAGCTTGTGCATCCGGTGGACTGGGCGGAGGCGGGCACGGCGCAGTGGCGCATCCTGCTGCGCTGCCCGGAGTGCGAGGCCACGCGCGAAGGCGTCTTCGAGCAGGGCGCGGTGGAAGCGCTCGACGACGAGCTCGACCGCGCCGCCGGCTCGCTGCTCAGCGATCTGCAGCGTGTCACGCATGCCAACATGGCCGAGGAGATCGACCTCTTCATCCGCGCGCTCGAGGCCGACCTGATCGTTCCGTCGGATTTTTAACGGGAGGGGGCAGGCTTAACGGGAGGGGGGCAGGCCCCTCTCCCGACCGCCCCCCGGGCCGTATAGAACCCTGGCCCGGGCCGGCGCAGCCCGGCCCTTGCGGCTGACGGCGATGGCTGGCGTGCTGAGGCGGGACACTCAGCGGTAGCGCTCGACGACAGCGTCAGCTACGAGGTCGAGCAGCGCGGCGCGGCCGTCGGGGAGGATCGCCGGCAGCATCGCCTTCGCCCCGGCGACCAACGCCAGCGCCCGTGAGCGCGCCTCCTCCAGCGCGCCGGTCGCCGCGATCCGGTCACACAGCTCGGCGGCCTGCTCGGGACCGTCGAGTGCAGCGAGATCGATCTCTGTGAGCCGCGGGTCGTGGGCGCGCGCGAGGATCAACGGCAGCGTGACGGTGCCGTCGAGCAGGTCGGTGCCGCGCGGCTTGCCGGTGCGCTCGACCGGGCCGCACACGTCGAGCACGTCGTCGAGCAGCTGAAAGGCGAGGCCGATGCGCCGCGCGAACGCGCCCAGCGCGTCGGCGAGCGCCGCACCCGGCGCGAGCGTGCCCGCCGACTCGGGCGCCGCCATCAGCGAGCCGGCCAGCCCGGACACCTCCGCGGACGCTTCGTCGGACTCGGCGGTGGCGCCGGCCGCCACCAAAGCCCCCAGCCGGCAGGCGGCCTCGAAGAGCGCGGCGGTCTTCAGCTCGCAGCGGCGCAGATAGCGCTCGAGCGCGACCTGCGCGGCGTAGGCGTCCTCGCGCTGCAGCAGCTCGCCTTCGGCGAGCGCCGAGCTGGCGTCCGAGAGGGCGCGCAGCTGTGCCACATCGCCGTTGCGCGCGAGCTCGGCGAAGGCGCGTGAGAAGAGCAGATCCCCGGTCGCGATCGCCGCGCGGCGGCCGGCGCGCGCGACGACCGAGGGGTGGCCGCGGCGCAGCTGGGCGCCGTCGATCACGTCGTCGTGCACGAGCGTCGCGGAGTGCACCAGCTCGACCGCCACCGCGGCGCGCACCAGCGGTTGGTCGGATCCCCGCTCGTCCCCACCCGCATCCCCACCCGCATCCCCGCCGCCGACCACGGTCGCAGCCAGCACCACCAGCAGCGGGCGCAGCCGCTTGCCGCCAGCGAGCACGGTGGCGGTGGCGTGCGCCGCCAGCGGCGCACCGGCCTGCGCCGTGACCAGCTCGAGGTGCTCCTCGGTGCTCACCATCCGCGCGCGCAGCAGCGGGCCGCCGCGGCGCATGATCTCAGCGATCGCCTCCTCGTCCTCCCCGGCCCGCTCGCGTACAGCGTTCCTCACCGTGCTCATGATCTTCGGTCGTGGGGACGGACGGTGCCGGCGTGGATCGCGATGATCCCCCCGGCAGTCAGCAGGTAGCCGATCTCACCGAGTCCCGACCGCTCCATCTCGCCGGCCAGTATCGCAGGCGCGGGCCAACGCTTTACCGAGCTCGGCAAGTATGAGTATGCGGCGGAGTCGCCCGCCAGCCGCCCCAGCAGCGGCACCACGCGGTCGAACCACAGCGCGAAGAAGCTCGACAGCGGTGGGCGTGTGGGCGTGGTCATCTCCAGCACGACCACCCGGCCACCGGGGCGCACCACGCGCGCGAGCTCGCGCAGGCCGCGGGGGAGGTCCGCGAAGTTGCGCGCGCCGAAGCCGACGGTGGCGGCGTCGAAAGAGTCGTCGGCGTAGGGCAGCGCCAGCGCATCGCCCCACTCGAAGCGCACCGGCGCGAGCGTCGAGAAGCCCGACCGACGCCGGGAGACGCCCGCCTGAGGCGGGCATCCCCGTTTCGGCCAGCCTGCCAGGCGCCCTCGCTCGGCGTCGGTCTTGCGCCGCGCGCGCGCGAGCATCTCCTGGGAGAAGTCGCTGCCGATCACCTCGCCGCCGGGCGCCACACGGCGCGCGAGCGCGAGCGCGAGATCGCCGGTGCCGGTGGCGACGTCGAGCACGCGACTGCCAGCGCCGACGCCAGAGAGATCTACCGCGCGCTCGCGCCAGCGGTGGTGCAGACCGGCGGTCATCACGCCGTTGATGAGGTCGTACACGCCGGCGATGCGGTCGAACATCGCCCGCACCTGCGCTGCCTCGAGTGTTCCCGAGGCAGCGCCCACGGAAGGGCCGGGTCGATGAGGAGACGCCGCGGAGCCGGGGCCCGTCCGGGGATCGGCTCCGCGCCCGGCGCCCCCGCGTGCCGCGACAGCTGGCGGATCGACCGGAGGCTCGGCGCCCTGAGCCACGCCTGCCGCTACTTCAACTGCGAGAGGAACTCGACCGCCGCTTCGAACTGCTTGGGCGGAAGGTGCCTGAACGAGGGCATCGGTGCCGTCGGGTTGACCAGCGTGCGCGCGAGCCCCAGGCGTGGGATCCGCGAGCCGATGTGGGTCAGTTCGGGGCCCGGGCCGTTGTTGCCGTTGTCGCCGAGCTTGTGGCACGCCAGACAGCCGCTGGAGGCGATCACGTTCCTGCCGTCTTCGAACTGCGCGAGCTCGGCGCCGCCGGCCTTCTTGACCGCCGTCGGTGTGGCGATTTCCACCGAAAAGGGCGAGCCGGTGGAGGCGCCCTCCCAGGTGAGGTAGAACATCGCGCCGATCACGAACAGCGCCGTGAGCGTGGCGATCGGCCGTCGCTCGGGCCGTCGCTCGGGGCCGCGGTCGTAGAACGGCAGCAGGAACAGCAGGATCATCGCCAGCGTCGGGATCCCGATCGTCGCGAGGCCGAGCAGGCTCGGCGGCTTGATCACGCGCAGCAGCTCGAACAGGAAGAAGAAGTACCACTCCGGCCGCGGCACGTAGGTGCTGGTCGTGGGATTGACCTTCGAGCCTAGCTCCGCGCCCAGCACCAGCGACATCGTGATGATGCACGCCATCACGATGCACGCCATGATCGAGTCCTTGGCGACCGCGTAGGGGAAGAACGGTTTCCCCTTCGCCTTCAGGATCGAGTACTCGCGGAGGTATTGCTCCTTCTCGCGCTGGTTCATAGCTCGCGCCTCCATCCGACCGAAGCCGGGAGACGCTCGCCTTCGACCGATTCGGGGGACACTCGCTTCGTTCGCATCCCCGAATCGACCAGCATCCCCGTTTCGGCCAGCACTTTGATGGTGTCGGGCGCCATCCTGGCGCCCTCAACCACATGAGCGGCGCCGCCGCTCATGCCTCGGCCTCGCGCAGCTCGGCGTCTTTCTCCACTTTCTGCCACGGCGGCGCGGTCGTGCCGAGCTTGGCGACCAGGTAGAGGTGCGCGCCGATCAGCGCGGCGATCAGCCCCGGGACGATCAGCATGTGGATCGCGTAGAAGCGCGACAGCGTAAGCGCCCCGACTTCCGGGCCGCCGCGTAGAAAGTCGGCCAAATAGGGGCCTACCAGCGGCCCGGTGGCCGTGATGTTGTTGGCCACGGTCGTCGCCCAGAAGGCACGCTGGTCGAACGGCAACAGGTAGCCCGTCAGCGACATCACCATCGTCAGGATCAGCAGCACCACGCCGATCACCCAGTTGAGCTCGCGGGGGTACTTGTAGGCGCCGAAGAAGAACGTGCGGCCCATGTGCAGGAACACGAGCACCACCATCACGGTGGAGCCCCACTTGTGCATGCCCCGCACGAACTGCCCGAGGAAGACGTTGTTGGTGATGTAGCGCACCGATTCGTACGCGCCGCCTGACGGGTCGGGACGGTAGAACATCGCCAGGAACACGCCCGTTACGGCCTGGTTGAGAAACGCGAACATCGTCGCCGAGCCGAGCGTGTAGAACCAGTTGGTGCCCTTCGGCACCTTGCGGAACATCAGCCAGCGCGCGGCGCCGCTCAGCGAGGTGCGCTCGTCGACCCAATCGACCACCGCCGTGCCCGCGGTCGCCGCATGGTCGACCGGTCGGGCGGCCCCGTTGCTCTCCTCCGGGCGCGGCGGCGGCGCCTTCAAGGGCGCGGGGATCGGTGCGGAGGGTAGTTTTGGCATTGTCACTCAGTCAAGGCTGCTAGGACGGTCGCTGAGCAAGCGAAGCGAGGACGCAAGGAGCGCAGCGTACTCGGTACGTAAGCGACTGAGGACAAAGCATCGCGCAGCTCAGCGGCCGTCCTAGCGGCGGATCGAAGGTCGCGATGGATAGGCGAACTGGCCGAGGCCGTCGATCGGCTCGCCGGGGTCGCGCGGGGAGAAGCGGCGCAGCTCGGAGTTGACCGAGAAGCGCGAGCCGATCTGCACCATTTCAGCGCCGTCGATGTCCACCACGCGGGTGTAGAAGCGGTCGAGCGGGCGCGGGGGCGGCCCGCCGACACGGCGTCCGAGCAGGTCGTACACGCCTCCGTGACAGGGACAGATGAAACGCTCGGCGGCGGGCACCCAGCGCACCGGGCAGCCGGCATGCGCGCAGCGCGAGGTGATCGCGATATATGGGGTGTTCTTGTCGTAGGGGTCGGTGTCGATCGCGGGGTTTTTCTTGCGCACGTACACGAGACCCTTGCCGGCCTCGCCGATCCCCGGAGTGAGCGTGATCACGGTGGGGATGTAGTTGTTGTCCGGGAACATGTCCGTCGGCCCCACCGTTTCCCAGGTGTGGGGCTTGCTCTTGAAGATCGGCCCGAGCGCGAAGCCGAGCGCGGGCAGCGTGAACGACATCGCCGCGACGGCGCCGGCGGCGTGCGCGGAGCCGGTCATGAAGCGCCGGCGCGTAACCGTCTCACCCTCGAACGCGCCGGGGATGCCGCGGTCGGCCGTGTATTTGGAGGCTTGCTTTTGATGCTTGCTGGGCAAGGGACCTAAAGAATACTCCCTGCGGGATGCGCGTCGTCGCGCAGTGGGCTTGAGCCTATCGGCACAATCACGCTTGAACAGTGGCGATTGGCCACTCGCGCCGCCTCGTTCGGCGCTTCGCTCGGCGCCCTGACAGCACTCCTTCGCTCAGACCTGAGGGAAGGTCCGCACACCGGATGGACGCACGTCCTCCGCCGGGAAAGGTCCTCAATCTCCCGCTCGCTCGGCGCGCCGGCTGGAAACCTAGTGGCGTGTCAACGTTTGCCGGGTTGACGGCGCCGTGAATGTGGCGATGACAGTGCTTACAGTCGAGCAAAGCCCGGCGAACGTTGCCGGTGCCTCCACTAGTTGGCACCGGGATGCGTCGCCGCGCGCAGCGCCGAGAGCGCGTGGGGGTCCTGGGCATGCACGAGCGCCTTGGCCCGGTCGTAGGCCGCGCTGGAACCCCAGCCCACCGCGCGCGCGCCGGCGTCCCAGATTGCCAGGGCAAGCTCCTCGTTCTCGTCCCCCTGGGCGAGCGCGGTGAGCGTGATCACATCCGCGAGCTCGGCGACCGCCTGCAGGTCGCCGAGCGCGATCAGGCGCGCGAGCCCGAGCGCGTACAGTTGGTCGCCGGCCAACAGGCCGAGATCATCCTCGGGCGGGCGGACCACGCGCGGGGCCCCGTAGTGAAGCAGGTAGCCCTCATAGATCGCCTCAAGCAAGAGCTCGTACTCCTCGGCGCGCCCCCTGGCGCGCGGGCCGGCGGCGGCGATCTGGGCGGGACCGGCGTTTGCCGCGGGTGCCTGCTCCGGTTGCAGCAGGCTCGCCATGAGCCCGCCCTGCTCCCGTAGCAGCGCCTGCAGGCGTGCAAGAGCCGACGCACTCATTCAAGCTCCCCAAACGCCGCCGCGGCAGCCGCCACCGTGAGGTCGAGTTGCTCGGGCGTGTGGGCGAGCGAGGGAAACCACGCCTCGAACTGCGAGGGGGGTGGGTAGACACCGCGCGCAAGCAGTCCGCGGCACCAGGCGGCGTACGCCTGCAGGTCGCAGGCCTGCGACCCCGCGAGGTCGTGGACGGGTTGGTCACTGAAGAACACCGTCAAGAGGCCCGGCGCGCTCGCGATCTGCACACGCGGCCCGGAGCCTCCCTCGCCCGCCGCGGCGCCCCCGACGCGCGCCCACGCCCCCGCCGCCTCGCGCAACCCGGAGGCGAGGCGCTCGGTGATCGCCGCCAGGCGCGCATACGCGACATCGTCGAGCAGCGCGAGCGTCGCCAGGCCGGCGGCGACCGCCAGCGGGTTGCCGGAGAGTGTGCCGGCCTGGTAGACCTCGCCGGCGGGCGCCAGCATCCGCATCAGCTCGGCGCGACCTCCCACCGCCGCCGCGGGCAGGCCGCCGCCCAAAACCTTGCCGAGAATCGTGAGGTCGCCATGCACGCCGGTGAGCTCCGCGGCGCCGCCGCGGGCGACGCGGAAGCCGGAGATCACCTCGTCGAGCACGAGCAGCGCGCCGCTCGCGTCGGCCTGTTCGCGCAGCAGCTCCAAGAAGCCCTCGCGCGCCGGCACAAGGCCCATGTTGGCGGGGAGCGGCTCGGCGATGATCGCCGCCGGCCGGTGGCAGCGCACCGCCTCGACCAGCGCGTCGTGGTCGTTCCACGGCACGATCACGGTCGCTGCTGCTGCACCCGCCGGCACGCCCGGGCTCGAAGGGATGCCCTGGGTGGCGAGGCCGGAGCCGGCCCGCGCAAGCAGCCCGTCGACGTGGCCGTGGTAGGCGCCCGCGAACTTCACCACCGGCTCGCGGCCGGTGGCGGCGCGCGCGAGGCGCAGCGCGGTCATCGTCGCCTCCGTGCCGGAGGAGGTCGCGCGCAGCATCTCCACACCGCGCATCCTCCGCGTCACCTCCTCGGCCAGCTCGACCTCGCCGGCGGTGGGCGCGCCGAAAGTCGTGCCCAAAGCGGCCGCCGCGCGCACTGCCTCGAGCACCCGCGGGTGGGCGTGGCCGTGGATCAAAGGGCCCCACGAGCAGACATAGTCGACGTAGCGGTTGCCGTCGACGTCCACCAGCTCGGCGCCTTCGCCGCGGGCGATGAAGAGCGGGTCGCGGCCGATCGCGCGCATCGCGCGCACGGGCGAGTTGACGCCGCCGGGGAGCACGGCGAGCGCGCGCTCATAGAGCTCCGCGGAGCGGGTGTCCGTGAGCGAGGCCGTCACCTCAGGCGTGCTGGGCTTCCCACCGCTTGTAGTCGTCGGTGAAGTACAGCAGGCGGACCTTCTTGAACTCCGTCGAGGAGTAGAGCGTGGCGCGCTCTTCGATCCCCGTCTGCGCGGCGATCGCGTCGAGGATCGCATCGCACTCGTCCTTGGAGCGTCCGTGGGCCATCGTGAAGACCGAGTAGGGCCAATCCTCGTAGGTGGGGCGCTGGTAGCAGTGGGAGATCCCGCGGTAGGACGCCATCCGCGGGCCGAGCTCCATGATCTGCTCCGGCGGCACCTTCCAGACGCCCATCCCGTTTGCCGAGAAGCCGGCGCGGCGGTGGAAGAGGATCGCCGCCACGCGCCGCA
>DATMMB010000265.1:0-3147 GCA_035569895.1 Solirubrobacteraceae bacterium
GGTGAGGATCGACAAGTATGAGCTACAGCCGCTGAGCGCGAAGTGTCGAGCGCGTTCGAGCGCGCCAGCACCGTGATTCGCCTGCGAGGCGCCGGCGAGGAGGGGCTGGGAGAGGATGTGGTATACGACGCGGTCGACCACGCGATCCTGCAGGGCGCCGGTCCGACGCTGCCGCTGGCGGGGAGCTTCACGATCGCCTCCTTCGCCGAGCGACTGCGGGAGCTGGCCGCGGGCAGATCCAGTACCTCGCCTCGCTGTTCCACGCCGACGCCCCCAACGACGTGGCGCCGGCCGGCTTCAACCTGCCCGACCCGCTCGCGGGGCTGCCTGAAAGCCCGCTCGCATCGGCGCCCGCACCAGTTGGATTTCGCTGGGGCTGAACGCAACTTCCATCCCGCCGCCCGGTTGCGAACCCCATAGCCGCTATGGTCCGGCGCTCGCGTCGGTCGACCGCGTATGAGAGGTAAACGGACTGACAAGCGCCTCGGGCTCCTCGCCGTCCTGGTGGCGCTGGCGCTGCCGGCAGGCGCCGTCGCCTCGCCGGGGGTGGGCGGCACCGCCGCTCCGGGCGGCGCGGCGGCAGGCCACAGCGGCACCTCGGGAGCACATGGCGGCGCGTCGGGAGGCACCGCGACCGACGGCGGGCAGGCGGCGGGCGGGACGAGCACGCCAACCACCAAGCGCAAACAGAGTGGCGGTGGCGGCAAGACCGCGGGCAAGAGCAAGCCCGCGAAGAAGACCTCGCCGGCGCCGGCGGTGACGCTCTCCGGCGCCCGCTGCGTGCCGGTGAGCAACTGCTCCACCAAATGGCACGAAGTCGCCACGCATGGCACGCTGCTGCTGCAGGGCAAGGGCCTGAAGAGCGGCCAGGCGGTGGCGTTCCCGCGCTTCTGGAGAGCGCAGATCGCCCGCAACTCCCCCAGCGCTCGCCTGTACAAGTCGAGCGCCGGCCTGGTGGTGACCGTGCCCGGCGACGCGCACTCCGGGCAGATCGCGGTGATGCTGGGCGGCGGGCGCAAATCGAACCTGTTTGGGCCCATCAAAGTGGTGACCCACGCGCTCCACCCTCCCGCACCGCCCAAACCGCCGCCGGCGCCGGCGCCCACACCGAGCGGCGTGGCGAGCAGCGCCAACGGCACGGCGCTCGCCGGGCAGGGCGTGTGGATCTGGTATCTGAGCGATTCGGACGGCGGCAGCGTGGCGTCGATCGCCGCGCAGGCGAAGGCCGCCGGGGTGGGAACGCTGCTGATCAAGAGCTCCGACGGCTCCACCAACTACTGGAGCCAGTTCAGCAAACAGATGGTCGAAGAAGTGCACGCGCAGGGGCTGAAAGTGTGTGCGTGGCAGTACGTGTACGGCACCAACCCGGTGGGCGAGGCCGAACTCGGGGTGAAGGCGGTGACGGAAGGGGCCGAATGCCTCGTGATCGACGCCGAGTCGCAGTACGAAGGGCTGTACGGCGCCGCGCAAACCTACATCGACACGCTGCGCGCGAAGATCGGCGCCGCCTACCCGCTGGGGCTGGCGTCGTTCCCATACGTCAACTACCACCCATCGTTCCCCTACTCGGTGTTCCTCGGGCCGAACGGCGCCCAGTTCAACCTGCCGCAGATGTACTGGCACGACATCGGCGCCAGCGTCGCGCAAGCGTATGTGAACACCTACGAACAGAACCTCATCTACGGGCGTCCGATCCTGCCGCTCGGGCAGACCTACGGGGGCGTGGGCGCCGCGGAAATCCTCGCCTTCCGCTCGCTCGCCGCCGCCTACGGCGCCTCCGGCGACTCCTTCTGGGACTGGCAGGAAACCACCGGCGCGGGGTGGCGCTCGCTGGTGGAACCGCTCAACACCACGCTCACGGTGCCTCAGCCGG
This sequence comes from Solirubrobacteraceae bacterium, assembly GCA_035569895.1. Lineage (GTDB taxonomy): Bacteria > Actinomycetota > Thermoleophilia > Solirubrobacterales > Solirubrobacteraceae > Palsa-744. Next base: position 1,874 of record DATMMB010000265.1, read on the forward strand.
AGCTCACCTCGCCGCTCTTGAAGGAAGGCGCCAAGGGCGACCAGGTGCTGTGGCTGCAGGAGCACCTCGCGGGCGCGATCCCCACGCAGCCGACCACCGGCATCTTCGAAGGCAAGACCGCCGAAGACGTGCGCCAGATCCAAACCGAACACGGGTTGCCGGCGACCGGCGAAACCGACGCCGGCACGTGGGGCTACATCCTGGCGCTGCCGCTCGTCGAAGTCAACTGGACCGGCGGCGGTCCCTCGACCTGAGCATCGGATGGGAATCCGCACGGCGCATGCACCGTCGGGACTCCCGGCGCATGCGCCGACGGAAACAGCCTCAAGTCACGCGAGCAGGGACGCCTGTATAGCTATCGCATGACCGGCTGCTGTTGTCATCGAAAATCCGAAGCCCGATAGCAATGGCTATCGGCAAATAAAAAGACAAACAACACTCGCCACCCTCGGGCGCGCCATGGCCGGCAGCCGCCGCTCAGATCCGCTGGATCAAGGTCCCCGTCCCCAGCCCGCCGCCGCAGCACATCGTCACGAAGCCGATCTCCTTGTCGGAGCGCTCGAGCTCGTGCAGCAGCGTGGTGATGAGCCGCGCGCCGGTCGAGCCGAGCGGGTGGCCGAGCGCCATCGCGCCGCCGTTGACGTTGACGCGGTCCATGTCGGGGTTGTGCTCGCGCCGCCAGGCCGCGACCACCGGGGCGAACGCCTCGTTGATCTCGATCAGGTCGATGTCGTCGATCTTCATCGCGTTGCGCTTCAGGATCTTGGTGGTCGCGGGGATCGGGCCCTCGAGCATTTTCACCGGGTCGCACCCCACCGTCGTCTGATCGATGATCCGCGCGCGGGCGCGCAGCCCGAGCGCCTTGGCCTTGTCCGCCGACATCAGCAGCACCGCGGCGGCGCCGTCGGAGATCTGCGAGGAGTTGCCGGCGGTGATCTTGCCGTCGGGCTTGAACGCCGGCTTCAGATTGGCGAGCGCCTCCAGCGTGGTGTCGGGGCGGATGCCCTGGTCGGTGACGTACGTGTCGCCGTTGACGGCGAACGGGACGATCTCGCGCTCGAAGCGCCCCTCTTCGGTCGCCCGGTGGGCGAGCTGGTGGGAGTGCAGCGCGAGCTCGTCCAGCTCCGAGCGGGGGACCTCCCACTGGTCGGCGATCATCTCCGCGCCGAGACCCTGGCCGCGGACGTTGTGGTGGTCGAAGAACTTGGGCGTGAACGGACTGCCGTAGGTGTCGGCGATCTCCTGGCCGACGCCGAAGGAGACGTGGCCCATGT
>DATMMB010000266.1:0-10174 GCA_035569895.1 Solirubrobacteraceae bacterium
TAGCGCTTGCCCGCGACGAGGAACAGCGCGCCGAAGGAGGTGACGAGCATGAACCACCGCGACAGCGGCACCGAGGTGGCGGCGGCGCCGGCGAGTGCGCGCAGCACGAAGCCGCCCGCGACCGCCGCGATATCGGCGACCGCGACTCTGCGCCACCACAGGGTGTAAGCGGCGGTGAGCGCCAGATAGCCGACGCCGACGGCCGCGAGCGCGGGACGGACGGCGGCGGCCAGCGCGATGCCGGCGAGCGCCAGCCCGAGCGCCGCCGCGAGCGCGACCCTCACCGGCAACTCGCCGGCGGCGATCGGCCGGCCGCGCCGCGCCGGGTCGTGGCGATCCTCATCGCGATCGTGCACGTCGTTTAGTAGATAGGTGGCGCTGGAGAGCGCGCAGAAGCACACGAACGCCGCCGCCACCTGGCCCGCGACATCGGGGCGGGCGAGGATCCCGGCTGCGGCCGGCGCCGCGAGCACGAGCACGTTCTTCACCCACTGTCGCGGCCGGCAGGCGCGCACGAGCGCCGCCAGCGGGACGGTCGGTGCGCGCTCTGCGATCCGCTTGGAAGAGGCCGGCGGTTGGGGGTGGCGCACGGCACCGCGCGTGATGCGGCGGGGAGGTGCGTGGGGAAGGCCGACCTCGATCTCCGTGGTGGCCGCGTCGCTAGGCGGGGCTCCGACCTCGATCTCCGTGGTGGCCGCGTCGCTGGGCGGGGCTGGGGGGCCGATGCGGGCTATGGCAACACATCTAACTTCGGGCCCGCTCACACTTGGGTGAAAATGCTCTTATCGAGCGGTGTGCTTTAGGGTCGCGCCGGGGGCCGCGGCCTACGATCTGCGCAATGGAGCCACCACCCTGGGCCTTGCCTGGCTCGGCGCCCGCCTCTGCGCCGGCGCCGTCCGTCGACCGGCCGCGCTCGCGGGTGCCGCCGCGGCACGGCCAGACGCTGCTTGGCTCCGGCGCGCGCGTGCGGCGAGTGCTGTTGGTGGCGTGTGTGGTGGCGCTCACGCCGGCCGCAGTGTCATACGTGGCGGCGATACTCGCACCCTCCAACTCGAGCTTCGGGATCCGCTCGGTGGAGTGGCTGCGCGACCATGGCGCGGCCGGACTGGTGACGAGGATCGAGTCGTTCTACTACTCGCTGGAGGCGCCCGCCAAGGGCGGCCCGGCGCTGCGCGCGCTGCCGCGCGTCGGTGTGGCCGGCGCGAGCACCGGCGTCGGCACGGGGCGTGCACAGGTGGTCGACCGACCGCCCCGCATCTTGGCGCTCGCCCGCCCGGCGCTGCCCGGCGAGGGCGTATGGCGTCCCACGCAGCCCGGCGAGAGCCGCGACGACCCGCCGCTGCTCCTCAGCACCTTCCGCAGCGATCCCGCCGAATACCCGCGGCTGGTGGCGGGCGTCGCCTGGATCAACACCTCCCGCACCACGATCTGGCTGTACGCGGGGCGCGAACAGCCTTCGGTGGAACTGCCCTCGCGTGGGCCGATGGATGTGCCTCCAAGCGAGCGCGGCCGGCTGCTGGCGACTTTCAACAGCGGCTTCAAGCTGGCCGACGCCAACGGCGGCTGGGCGCTGCACGGCCATGCCTACGCGCCGATGCGCGACGGCCAGGCGACGTTCGTGCGCTACGCCGACGGCCGCTACGACGTGATCGACTGGCGCGGCGGACCGCGCGTGCCGGCGGATGTCGTGTTCGCGCGCCAGAACCTGCCGCTGATCGTCGCGGGCGGGCGTCCCAACCCCAACCTCAGCGACGGCCCGGAATGGGGCGCGACGCTCGGCAACGCGGTACAGGTGTGGCGCTCGGGGCTCGGCGTGGACCGCCGCGGCAATCTGATCTACGCGGCCGCCAACTACCAGACGGTGGGCAGCCTCGCGGCGATCCTGATGCACGCCGGCGCGGTGCGGGCGATGGAGCTCGACATCAACTCCTACTGGACCACGTTCAACGCCTACGCTCGCCCCGGTGCCCGCGCTCCGTTCAAGTTGCTCGAAGAAATGGAACGTCCCGCCGAACGCTATCTGACCCCGGACGATCGCGACTTCTTCGCGGTGTATCTGCGCTGAAGCGCGGCAGCTCCAGTTCGAGGCGGGCGCCGCCGGCGTCGCTTTCGCGAGCGCTCGCACGCCCGCCGTGCGCCTCGGCGATCGCGCGCACGATCGCCAACCCGAGGCCCGCGCCGCCGGAGGCGCGGTCGCGGGCGGCGTCGGTGCGGTGGAAGCGGTCGAACACCCGCTCGCGCTGATCGGGCTGGATGCCGGGGCCGTCGTCTTCGACGATCAGGCGCACCCGCCCGCCGTCGATGCGCTCGCCGCGCAGGCGCACGAGCCCGTCGCGTTCGGCGGTGTGCTCGAGCGCGTTGACGATCAGGTTGCGCAGCGCCTGTGCGATGCGGTCGGGGTCGGCGATCAGCGTCCCCGCCGGAATCTCGCCGAGCTGGTAACAGCGCGGGACCGAAGCCGGGAGACGCCCGCCTTCGACCGAAGCCGGGGGACCCCCGCCTTCGGCGCGAGTCCCCATTGCGACCAGCATCCCCGTTTCGACCAGCAGGGTGGCGCTCTCCCACAGCTCCCGCACGAAGCTCGGCAGGTCGATCGCCCGCGGGCGCAGAAACTCGCTCTGCTCGGCCTTCGCGAGCAGCAGAAGGTCGTCTACGAGGCGGGTGACGCGCGCGATCTCCGCCTGCAGCAGGCGCTCCACGCGACGCACCTCCTCACCGGAGGGGTTGCGCTGCGCGGCGAGCACCTCCAGCTGGCCGCGGATCACCGTCAGTGGCGTGCGCAACTCGTGCGAAGCGTCGGCGATGAACGCGCGCTGGCCGGCGAACGCCTCGGTGAGGCGGTCGAGCATGTGGTTGAAGGCGTCCGCCAGCACCCGCACCTCGCTGCCCTCGCGCTCCACGTCGTGGATGCGCGGGTGCAGGTCGCCGGCGTCCACCTGCGCCGCCACCGCCGCCATCCGCCGCAGCGGCCGCGAGAAGCGCGTGCCGATCAATAGCGCGCCCAGCAGCGCGCCCGCCAGCGCGATCGCGCCGGCGAGGATGAACGCCTTTGCGACACCATGTTGGGCGCTTGCGACACTCGCGAGCGGCTCGCCGACGCCCACCGTCACAGGCACCCCGGCGCCCGTGTGCGGGGCGGCTGTGAGCCGCACACGGCGCTCGAGCAGCCGCATCCGCCCCACATCCGGCAACTGCAACGTCGCGAAGCCGGCATGGGGTGTGAGCAGGCGGCGGCCGATCCGATTCTCCTGCTCCTGCGTGGCGACGCTCTCGTCGTCATCGGGCGCGTGGCTGCCGAACAGCTCGGGCGTGTTCGTCGCCACGCCGCCACCCGGGACGAGCGCGAACAGCACCGTCGAGCTGGCGTTGTAGGGCTGGCTGCGCACGTACGCGCGGGCGCCCGCCAGCGCCGCGGCCGGCGTGCGGGCGCCGGAGGCGCTCAGCGCGTGCGCCAGCTCGTCCGCGTCGCCCACCATCTCGCCGTCGATCTGGCGTCGCAGCTGCGTGCCGGTGCCGCGGTACACGGCCAAGAACGCGATCCCCGTGGAGACCACCACCACGAGCGCCACCCACGCCGCCAGCCGCCAGCGCAGGCTCGTGGTCGCTAAGGGCCGCACGCGCGCGGCCTTCGACCCCCCCTGCGCCGGCCCGCCCGGGCGAGCGCCGCGGCCGCGCGTGTCCTCGAGCCCGACCGGCCCGCCCGGACGGCCGCCGCGGCCGCCGGTGTTCTGAGGCCCGCCCGCCCCGTCCGGCGGGCTCGGTCGGCGCTCAGGTGGCATCGTCGAGGCGGTAGCCGACCGCGCGCACCGTGTGGATCGGCGCGGGGGATTGGTCCCCGCCCACCCGGCGCAGCTTGCGGCGCAGATATCCGATGTACACGTCCACGATGTTGGTGGCGGGGTCGTGCTGGTAGCCCCACACGGCGCTCAGGATCTGCTCGCGCGACACCACCCTGCCGCGGTGGCGCACGAGGTAGGTCAGCAGCTCGAACTCGGTGCTCGACAGCACCACCGGCGTGCCCGCGCGCCGCACCCGGCGGCTCAGCAGGTCGAGCTCGATGTCGCCGGCGCGCAGCGTCGTGGTCGCGCCCTGCGCGGCGCTGCGCAGCTGGGCGCGCATGCGCGCGAGCAGCTCTGCCAGGGAGAACGGCTTCACCAGGTAGTCCACCGCCCCGCCGTCGAGGCCGGCGACGCGATCCTCGACCTCGCCTCTGGCGGTCAGCACGATCACCGGCAGCGCCGGCTTGGCGGCGTGCAGCGTGGCGAGCACCTCCATCCCGTCCTTGCCCGGCAGCATCAGGTCGAGCACCACCGCGTCGAAGCTTTCGTGCAGCGCCCGGCGCTCCCCCTCCGCCCCGTCGCGCTCCGCCGCCACCACGAAGCCCTGCGCCTCCATCCCTCGGCGCACAAAGTCGACGATCCCCGGCTCATCCTCGATCAGCAGGATCGACGGCGGGGCGGGCGTCCGCTCCGGGGGTTGCGCCGCGTTCGCCATCGACGCTCAGGATAGGACGCCGCCCCGTAGAGAACGAACGACAGCGAGCGGCCGCGAGCGATCATATGAGCTCTCTCATCCGGCGATTACGCGACTCTTAGCGGACACGCCGACACTGCTCTCGTGGGCACCGGTCGGCAGCAGATCGCGCGGGTCCTCCCCGCCACGCCACCGGCGGGCGAGGTACCGCACGAGGCGTCGGGTGACGGCGGCGGGCCGGCGCGCCTGCTCGGCGGCGGTCCGGAAGGCAACGAGCGGCTCACGGTGCTGACGGGCGTTTTGCTGCTCGTGCTGCTCGCCGCGCTCGGCGTGACGATCGTGCGGGTTCACGCGCTGCTCTGGGAGCATCTGTTCATCGGGCTGCTGTTGATCGGGCCTGTCGCGCTCAAGCTTTGCAGCACCGGCTATCGCTTCATCCGCTACTACACGCGCGCGCCGGTCTACCGCCGCAAGGGCCCGCCGCCGGCACCGCTGCGCGCGCTCGGCCCGCTGGTGGTGCTCTCAACGCTCGTCGTGTTCGCGAGTGGCGTGGCGCTGCTGCTCGTGGGGCCGAGCGCGCGCCCCACGCTCTACCCGATCCACAAGTACAGCTTCTTCGTGTGGCTGGCAGCCACCGGGTTGCACGTGCTCGGCCATCTGTCAGAGGTGCTCCCGGTGCTTAGCGGCTGGCGCGTGGTCGAGCTGCCCGACCGAAGCGGGGCGAGCGTCGCCCTAATCGGCCACCGTTTCGGCCAGCCGACCGCCGACGCCCATGCCGGCTGGCGGCCGCTGCCCGCTGGGCGCTCCGGACGCGCGTTCGCGCTCGCCTCGGCGATCGTCCTGGGGGTGGCGCTCGCGCTCGTGCTGATCCCGCAGTACGCGCCGTGGCTGCACTACCACCACGTTTTCGTCCGCCGCTGACGCCGGCGGGTGGAAGCTTTCGCGCCACGGTGGCCGATCGTCGTGGCGGGTTCCTATTCGTAGTGGGTTCTTATGGAACCTCTCACAGCTCCTTTAGCCGGAGCTTGCGTTGCCGTTGCACACTGAGACTCACTCCTACAGCCGGATTGCGCCGCGCTCAGGCGCGCCGTCGCCGCTTACCGCCGATGTCCACCCGCCCTCACACCTCCCGCACACGCGACGCCGCGCTGCGCCGGCTGCGAAGCGCCAACCGCTGGCTGCTCGCCGCCAGCGCGGCGCTCACCGGCGTGTTCACGGCGATTGCCGCCACCGCGTTTCCCGGCAAGACGCTGCGGCAGATCCACGGGCGCGCCCCCGCCGACGCCCATCGCGCGAGTGGCACGGCGCACGCGCGCTCCGCGGGCGCCACCGGCTCCTCCACGCTCAAAGCGCCCGCCCAGGCGCCACGATCGAGCTCGGGGGAAGCGGGCTCCGCGACAGGTGAATCGGTGGCCGGCTCCGGCTCAGCCGGCGGCGCCGCCGAAGCCGGGGCTTCAGGCTCGCAGAGTGGCTCCTCCGGCGCGGAATCGCCGTCCGGGTCCGGCTCGGCCGGAGAATCCGGCTCGGTGGGGTCGGGCGCTTCCGCGGAAACGGGCTCCTCTGGGTCGAGCGCCGCATCCGGTTCGGGCTCCGGCGCCGCCGGGGAATCGAGCGCCGGGTCCTCGAGCGCCGGGTCGAGCTCGTCGGTGCCCGCCGAATCTGAAGCGCCGGTCGTCTCGGGAGGATCGTGAGGCGCTCGCACTCAGCCTGCGCCCCGGATGCACCGCGCATGGCGACCGCGCGCTGGGAGGCGCTCGGAACGGGCGTGGTGCTGCGCGTCGCCGACCCGCTGTGGCTGCCTCGGGCGAGCGCGATCCTCACACGCGAGCTTGATGCGATCGACCGCGCCTGCAGCCGCTTTCGCCCCGACTCCGACCTGATGCGCGTGAGCTCTCGCGCGGGCGGGCGGCCGGTGGCGGTCGCACCGCTCTTGATCGAGGCGCTTGCGGTCGCGCTGCGCGCCGCTGCGCTCACCGACGGCGATGTGGACCCCACGCTGGGCGCGACTTTGGTGCTGGTCGAAACGGGGATTCGCGTCGAAGACGCGTGTCGCCCCGCTGCGGCCGGAGGCGAGTGTCCGCCGGCTTCGGTCGGGTACGACAGCGACTGGGCGCAGCTGCGATCGGCCGTTGGCGGGGAGCCGGGGCGAGAGGCCCGGGGTTGCTCGGCGGATGTGCCGGCTCCGACCGTGCTCGCACAATGGCGCGGCGGCCACCGCATGGTCGAGCTCGACGCGGCGCTTTGCACCGTGCGGGTCCCGCGCGGGATCATGCTCGATCTCGGCGCCACCGCGAAAGCGTGGGCCGCCGACCGCGGCGCCCGCGCGATTCACGAAGCCGCCGGCTGCGGTGTGCTCGTCGGGGTCGGCGGCGACATCGCCACCGCGGGGCCCGCGCCGCTTGAGGGGTGGCGCATCCATGTGACCGACGACCACCGCAGCGGCCCCGACGCGCCCGGGCAGACGATCGCGATCTCCGGCGGCGGGCTTGCCACCTCCAGCGTCGCCGTGCGCCGCTGGCGGCGTGGCGGGCGCACGCTTCACCACATCATCGACCCGTCCTCCGGTGCCCCCGCGCGCGGTCCGTGGCGCACCGTCAGCGTCGCCGCCGGCGACTGCACCGACGCCAACATCGCCGCCACCGCCGCGCTCGTGCGCGGGGAGCGAGCACCTGCGTGGCTCGATCGTCAGGGCCTGCCCGCGCGGCTGGTCGCGCACGGCGGCGAGGTACAGCGGACCGGGACCTGGCCCGAGTGACCGCCCCTCTCCTCCCCGTCGCCGTCGCCGGTCCCAGCCTCGATTGGTATCTGACGCGCTCCACGGGGGCGGTCGCGTTGCTTTTGCTGAGCGTCGCGCTCGCGCTCGGCGTGGCGGATGTGCGGCGCCTCGGCACGCCGTCGTGGCCGCGCTTCGTGCTCGACGCGCTGCACCGCAACGCCTCGCTGCTCGCGCTCGTGTTCCTTTTGCTGCACATCCTCACCGCCGTGCTCGACTCGTTCGCGTCGATCTCGCTGCTCGCTGCGTTCGTCCCGTTCGTCGGCTCCTATCGGCCCTTCTGGCTGGGGCTCGGCGCCGTCGCGTTCGATCTTTTGCTCGCCGTGATCCTCACCAGCGTGCTGCGCCAGCGCTTCGGCCAGCGCGTCTGGCGCGTCACCCACTGGCTCGTCTACGCCTGCTGGCCGATCGCGCTCTTGCACACGCTCGGCACCGGCAGCGACGTCAAATCCGCATGGCTGCTCGCGCTGTCGGTCTGCTGTCTGGCGCTCGTGCTCGCCGCCGTGTTCGTGCGCGCGTTCGCGGGCTTCACGCGCGAGGGCGCGCGCACGCGGGGCCTGGCGCTCGGCGGCGCTTTCGCGTTCGCGCTGTTCCTCGCGCTGTGGCTGCCCTCCGGCCCGCTCGGCTCCGAATGGGCGCGACGCTCCGGCACGCCGTCCGCCCTGCTCGGGCACTCCGCTTCCCGCTCGCGAATCGTGGTTGGCCCGTGAGCGCTCACGAGTCGGTTGCCAACTACTCGCCGGCGCGGGCCCGCGATCGCGACGCCCTCGTCGCGCGCGGGGCGCCCGGCTTGCCGCGGCTGCTGGCGGGCATCCCGCCGCGGGGCGCGCTCCCGCTCGAGCAGCACCTCGCGCTGCACGGCCCGCTGCCTTCGCTTGGGCGCCGCGGCTCCGGGCGCGCGCTCGTCGGCGCCCGCCGCGGCGCCCGCCGCGGCGACCCCGCGCTGATCGAGGAGGTCGAGCGCGCCGGCCTGCTGGGGCGCGGCGGCGCCGCGTTCCCCACCGCCGCCAAGCTGCGCGCAGTCGCCGCCGCGTCGCGCTCCGCGATCGGCCGGGCGCGCCCGCTCGTGGTCGTCAACGGCGCCGAGGGCGAGCCCGCGAGCGCCAAGGACCGCGCTCTTCTGCGCTCCCTCCCCCACCTCGTGCTCGACGGCGCTTTGCTCGCCGCGCGTGCCGTCGGCGCCCGGGAGATCCAGCTTGGGATCTGTGAATCCGCGCCCACCGCCCTCGATGCGGTCTCTTGCGCGCTGGCCGAACACGCCCGCGTCCGCGGCGGGGGCGCCGATGGGATCGAGATGGTGCTGCGCCCCGTCCCGCCCCGCTACGTCGCCGGCCAGGAGTCCGCGCTCGTCAACCACCTCTCCGGCGGCCCCGCTTTGCCGACCTTCACGCCGCCGCGTCCCTTCGAACGCGGCGTGCGCGGGCGCCCCACGTTCGTCTGCAACGTCGAGACGCTCGCCCACCTGGCGTTGATCGCGCGCCACGGGGCGGATTGGTTTCGCGAGCTGGGCACCCCCGAGCAGCCCGGCTCGGCGCTCGTCACGCTCCGCGGCCCGCTTCCCCACCCGGGCGTCTATGAGATCGAGCACGGCTCGCTGCTCACCGCGCTGCTCGACGCCGCCGGCGGCCTCGCCGCCGCGCCGCGCGCGGTGCTGCTCGGCGGCTATGCGGGCGCCTGGATCGACGGCTCGTGGTTGTCGGAGCTCGTGCTCTCCGACGCCCATCTGGAGCCCTACGGCGCCTCGCTCGGCGCGGGCGTCGTCGCGGTCCTTTCCGCCGACGCCTGCCCGGTGGCCGAGCTCGCGCGCCTCACGCGCTGGCTCTCCTCCCAGAGCGCCCGCCAGTGCGGGCCGTGCATCTTCGGCCTCGACGCGATTGCCACCGCCTTCGAGCAGCTCGCGCTTGCAGGCGTCGCCGCGCGCGGCAGCGTTCGCAACGTGCGTGTCTCGGGCAGCGCCGGCCGTGACGCCCACCGCACCGCCGACGCGAGTCACGGGCGCGCGGCGATCGATCGGCGTCTGCGCGCGCTCGCGGGGCTCGTCCGCGGCCGCGGCGCCTGCGGGCACCCCGACGGCGTCGCGCGCCTGGTTGAGAGCGCGCTCGAGGTCTTCGCCCCCGAGCTTGACGAACACGCCCGCCGCGGCCCCTGCACCGCCTGCGCGCGTCCCTCCGAGCTGCCCGCGCCGAAGGCCACGCCGACGCCCGTGCCGCGGGCCGCCGCGCCAATCCCACCGAGCCGATGACCCCCCTCCACCGTCTGCGCGTCAACCCGATCGCCTGTGAGGCGCACGGCATGTGCCACGAGCTCCTGCCCGAGCGGATCTCGCTCGACGAGTGGGGCTACCCGATCCTCGACGGCGCCCCGCTCGATCCCGCGCTGCTCGACCACGCCCGCCGCGCCGCCGCCGCCTGCCCCACGTTCGCGCTGCTGGTGGAGCGGCGGCAACGGTAGGGATCGCCCACCTGCGCTGTTGCCCGGGTTCCCGCTGTTGCTGGAGCCGCGGCGCGACCGACCGCGTTTATGTGCGGCGGTGGGCGGCCGTCGGTCCGTGACGGCCGCCCACCGGGGCTGTTGTCCTGACAGGGACTACCACCTGCATGACTCCGCTTCACCGGTGATCCTTCCCGCGCGGCTTCACTAGCCTTCGATCTTGCTCCCGCTCGGCGACATCACATACCACGGGGCACCGAACCCGTTGATGCCCTGCCCGGTCGTTTCGCCCGCCTGCGTGTCGCTCGCATACCAGTACAGCGGGTGGCCCTTGTAGGTGACCTGCTTGGTCCCGTCCGCGCGCGTGGTCGTGCCGAGGTCGCCCGCCACGGCTTCGCCTTCGGCCTTCGGAGCGCCGGTCGTGGTCACCGGCGGCCATACCTGCGCGCACGCGCCGTTGCACGTCGAGGTCGAGCCCTTGTCGGCTTCGAACAGGTA
>DATMMB010000267.1:0-2685 GCA_035569895.1 Solirubrobacteraceae bacterium
CGCGCGGCGCACCCGCGCCGCGGTCCAGCCGGCGCGGGTGGGCGCGTGCCCGGCCTCCGGCGTGGCCTGCAACTCCTCGCCGGGCATCCCGTCGGCCTCGACCGGCACGAAGCGGCTGCGCCGGCGATCGAGGCGCACGGCGCCCGGAGGGCCGATCGTCGTGCCCTCGACGGCGGCTGCACCCTCGACCGCGCCGGCGGCGATGTCACCCGGCGCGGTGGTGGTGCCCAGCGCAACGGTGGCACCCGACGCAACGGTGGCACCCGACGCAGCCGTGGTGCCCGACGCAACGGTGGCGCCCGACGCAGCCGGCGCAGCGTTGGCGCCCGCCGTGCCCGGTCCAGCCGCGCCGCCCCGCGCCGGCGCCGGCCGCCCGGCGCCACCGGACTCGGCCACGGCCCGCCGCTGCCCGAGGTTGGGGTCGCATGGCAGCGCTTTGATCCAGCGCGCGCGGTCGCCGAGCGCCTCGCCCCAATGCGCGCCGATCCCGCGCAGCACCTCGAGGTCGTCCTCCTGCAGCGCGGGATAGCCGGTGGCGGGGCTGAGGACGACGGGCTCGTGCTCCTCCTCGCCCGGCTGGGTGGCGGCGGACATCGCCCGCATCATCACAGAGCGAGCAGGCGGGATTGACGCACGCCCTGCGAGCGCCGGCTAGAAGTACGTCCGCGGCGGAATCGCCAATAGCGCATAGATCTGCGTGAGCGCCGCCTGCCCGAGCAATTCCGCCGTGGGCGGCGAGCCGTAGGCGAAGAGGTCGTCATCGAGGCGGTGGCGTTCCCACGCCCAGAAGGCGTATTCGCGCGCGGGGTAGGTGCCGGGCGGTTCGTGGGTGATGGAGTCGAGGTAGATCTGGTTGCGGAAGTACACCGCTGCGAAGAACGGGTTTTCGGAGGCGAGGCGGCCGTAGGTGAAGTAGGCGTGCGCCGCCTGGGCGGTTTGGCGCGCCTCGCTCAGATAGGCGCCCTGGTGGGTTACCTGGTAGAGCAGCGCACCGGCGCCGATCATCACGCCCTGGGTGTAGCTCCACAGCGAGTGGTCGACGGTGCCGTTCAGTTCGATATGGTCGGCGTACAGCCCGCTCGGTTCCAGCAGGCATTCGCGCACCCACCCGTACGCCGTCTGCGCGAACTGCAGGTAGCGGGCTTCGTGGGTGATGCGGTACAGCTGCACGCCGAGCTCGGCGGCGGGGCCGTCGGTGATCGTGTTGCGCTGGGTGTTGCTCTTGGCGTTGGAGAACGGCACCCCGCCGGGGCACGGCAGCAGCTGGCCTTCGGCGTTCGTGGTCTGCCAGCCCGCCATCACGAACTGCATGATCTGCTCGGCGCCAGTCAGCGCGGTGGCGTCGTGGTCGAGCTCATACATGCGCGCCAACTCGATCCCCACCCACTCGTTGTCGTCGTAGTAGCTGGCGCCGCCGGGGCCGACGGGCGGCACGGTGACATCCTCATAGGAGCGCAGCGTGGTCGCGGTTGAGGCGCCGCTCGCTTCCGCCGTGCTCGCCGCGGAGCTGGCGTACTCCTGCAGGCTGGCGCCGAGCGCGCGCAGGCCGCTTTCGAGCTTGGGCTGCTCGCCGGAGAGGTGGGCGACGCTCACGCTCGCCGCAAGCGCCTGCGAGAACGGCCACAGGAACGAGTACTCCGGTTCGCCCCTGTACAGACCGGCGCTGGAGACATAGAAGTTCTGCTGCATCGCCGTGTAGGCGGTGAGGGCGCGTTTGGCGTACAGGTCGAGCACGGGGCCCTTCGGCTTGGGGTGCGCGTGGCTGGGCCGTGCGGCTAGCGCGGGCGTGCACAACGCGAGCGCGAGCGCGATGCAGGCCACGAGGGCGGATCTTTGGTGGGCGGGCCTCGGCGGGGTCATCGCTCTCAGAACAGGCTAACGGCGAGCGCGATGCGGCTCGCCGTCACGGCGACTCGATCCTTTGTCGAGCCGGCGTGAACGCCCGAGAGGCGCCGTGTCTCGGGTATGACGTCTTATTGATGCACACATTCGCAAAAGCCGAACAGACAGGAGGGACCGCATGCGAGCGATGAACGACAAATTGCAGCGCCCGGCCGCCCGCCACCGGCCGTCAGCCGCCCATTGCCGGCCCCCGCTTCCGCCGCAGCTGCGCCTGGAGCTGAGCGGCGGCGAGGGAATGCCGCTACGCGCGGCGGTGCACGGCGAGATCGACTACGCGAGCGCCTTCTCGATGCAGGTGCGAATCGCCGCCGCCTGCCGTCGACGGAGGGCACGCGGCTTGATCCTCGACCTCGCCGGCGTCGAGCTGATGAGCTCGAGCGGGCTGGCGGCGATCCTGCAGCTGCAGCGCGAGGGGGCGTGCATGCGCGGTGGGCTGGTGCTGGCGGCGCTCACGCCGGCGGTGCGGCAGGTGCTCGAGATCACCGGCCTCGATGCCCGCCTGCCAATGGTGGACACGTGCGAGGAGGCGGAGATGCTGCTGCTGTACAGCGCAGCCGGCGCCGACATCAGCCCGGGTGTTCCGCGCGACACGAGCTTCAACTGAGACAACCACGGAGGCCCGGGGCGGAGAGGTTGTCACAAAAAATTGAAGCCGTGCGCCATTGCTATCGGCATTTCCAAAGAGAATGTGCAGATACACGCGGCACTGAACAGCGGCGGTGGCGCGGCCGTCACATCGCTTTGCCGGCCAACACCGCCCCGCCGCACGCCACGCCACACCGC
>DATMMB010000268.1:0-4160 GCA_035569895.1 Solirubrobacteraceae bacterium
GCGCCGCGCGAACGCCGCGCGCGAGGCGGCGAGCGAGAAAGCGACGTCGCGCGGGTCGAGGTCGGGGTGGTGCTTCAAGTGCGCGTGCAGCCGCCCGGCCTGGTCGCACAGCGCCGCGGAGGTGACGCCCGAGACGATCCACGGCACCGTGTCGGTGGCCAGCGCGGCGGTGTTGTCTACGCGGCCGTGTATCCCCAGCGCTGCGGTGTTGTCTACGTCCCCGTTGATCCCCGGCACTGCGGTGTTGTCTACGCCGCCGTTGATCCCTGGCACTGCGTGTTTGGCCGCACGATCGTGCTCGGCGGGCGCCGCGCTTCGCGCGGAACGCGAGAGCGCGGAGGAACCTGACGCCGGCTCGCCGACGGGAGCCTCCTCGAGGATCAGATGCGCGTTGGTGCCGCTAATCCCGAACGATGACACGCCGGCCCGCCGTGGGCGCTCGCCCCGCGGCCACGGCCGCGCCTCGCGCAGCAGCGAAACCGCGCCCGCCGACCACTCGACCTTGTCGGTGGGGGCACCGACGTGCAGCGTCGCCGGCAGCAGCTCGTGGCGCAGCGCGAGCGCCATCTTGATCACGCCCGCCACCCCCGCCGCCGCTTGGGCGTGACCGATGTTGGACTTCATCGACCCCAGCCACAGCGGCTGCTCGGGAGGTCGCTCGCGGCCGTAGGCGGCGATCAGCGCCTGCGCCTCGATCGGGTCGCCGAGCACCGTCCCCGTGCCGTGACCCTCGACCGCGTCGACCTCGCGCGGCTCGATTTGCGCGTTGGCGAGCGCCTGACCGATCACGCGCTGCTGAGCGAGGCCGTTGGGGGCCGTCAGCCCGTTGCTCGCGCCATCTTGATTGACCGCGCTGCCGCGCACCAGGGCCAGCACCTCGTGGCCGTGGCGGCGCGCGTCCGAGAGGCGCTCCAACAGCACCATGCCGACGCCCTCGGCGACGCTCGTGCCGTCGGCGGTGTCGGCGTAGGACTTGCAGCGCCCGTCGGGCGCCAGGCCACGCTGGCGGCTGAAGCCGATGAACGGCATCGGCGTGCAGAGCACGGTCACGCCGCCGGCCAGTGCCAGCGAGCATTCCTGCGCGTGCAGCGCGTTGCACGCCAGGTGCAGCGCCACCAGCGAGGAGGAGCAGGCGGTGTCGATCGTTAGCGCGGGCCCCTCGAGGCCGAGCGCATACGCCACGCGGCCGGAGAGCACGCTCGCCGAAGTGCCGGTGAGCATGTAGCCCTCGGCGCTCTCGGACACCGCCAGCCAGCGCCCGGAGTAGTCCTGCGAGGTCGATCCCGCAAACACGCCGGCGGAGGCGCCGCGCAGCGAGTCGGGAGCGATCCCCGCGCTCTCGATCGCCTCCCAGCAGACTTCGAGCAGCAACCGCTGCTGGGGATCCATCGAGGCAGCCTCGCGCGGGCCGATGTCGAAGAACTCGGCATCGAAGTCGGCCATGTCGTATAGGAACCCGCCGTCGCGCACGTAGCTGCAACCGGGGCGGTCGGGGTCGGGGTCGTAGAGCACCTCAAGATCCCACTCGCGATCGGTTGGGAACGGGGCGATCGCATCGCCGCCGCTGGCGAGCAGTCGCCACAGCAGCTGCGGCGAGTGCGCTCCGCCCGGATAGCGGCAGCTCATTCCGACGATCGCCACCGGCTCCCCCGTGCTCGGGCGGGCGCTCCCCTCCCGCGTGGGCGCGGGCGAGCCGGCTGCGGGCGCGTCGTCGAGCTCGCTCAGCAGGTGAGCGCTGAGCGCCGAGATGTTGGGATAGTCGAACACGAGCGTCGCCGCCAGCTTCAGGCCGGTGATCGCGCTCAGGCGATTGCGCAGCTCGACGGCGAGCAGCGAGTCGAAGCCAAGCTCCTTGAACGCGCGCCGCACATCGACCGCCTCCGGTGAGTCATGGCCGAGCACCACCGCCACCTCCGCGCGCACTGCCGCAAGCGCAGCCCGCCGACGCTCCTCCCCGGCGAGCGCTTTGAGACGGGTGGCGAGCTGCCCGCCGCGCGAGCGTCGATCGCCCTCGCGCGCGCGCCGCGCGGGCGTCCGCACCAAACCCTGCATCAGCGCCGGCAACGCGCCGTCGCGCGCCGCCGCAGCCAGCGCTCGCCTGTTCAGGCGCACCGGAAGCGTGAGCGCCTCGCTCGCGCCGAGCGCCGCGTCGAACAGCGCGAGGCCGGCCGTCGAGGAGAACGCTTCGAAGCCGACGCGCCTGACCCGCGCGAGATCCAGCTCGCGCAGATGGCCGGTCATCTCGCTTGCCTGCTCCCACCAGCCCCACCCCATCGCGACCGCCGCGCGGCCCTGTGCCCGCCGATGCGCAGCGAGCTGATCGAGGAACACGTTGGCCGCCGCGTAATTGCCCTGGCCGCCGCCGCCGAGCGTGCCCGCGACCGAGGAGAAGAGGACGAACGCGCGCAGGTCCAAGTGCCTGGTCAGTTCATGCAGATGCCAGGCCGCGTCGACCTTCGGCGCCAACACGCGCTTGACCCGCTCGGGGCTCAGCAGCTCGATCACACCGTCGTCGAGCACCCCCGCCGCGTGCATCACCGCGCTCAGCGGACGCCCCGACGGCAGACCGTCCAGCAGCGCGCGCAGCTGCTCGCGGTCGCTCACGTCGCACGCCGCAATCGCGACCCGCGCGCCGCGCGCCTGCAGCTCGCGCTCCAGCTCCACGGCCCCGGGCGCGTCACGGCCGCGGCGACTGACCAGCACCAGATCGCGCGCGCCGTGCGCGCTCACCAGGTGCTTGGCCAGCTCGCCGCCGAGCTCGCCGGTGCCGCCCGTGATCAGCACCGTGCCCCCATCGCCGACACCCCGCTCGTCGGGAAGCGTCAACACGATCTTGCCGACGTGCCGTGCCTGGCTCATGTAGCGGAACGCCTCGCGCGCCCGCCGGATATCCCAGGCGCGAATCGGCCCCAGCGCGTACGCGCCCCGCTCGAACAGATCCACGATCTCGCCCAGCATCTCTCCCAGGCGCTCGAAACCGGCCTCGACCACGTCGAACGCGCGGTACTCGACCCCGGGACGATCTGCGGCGATCAGGTGGGGGTCGCGGATGTCGGTCTTGCCCATCTCGATGAAGCGCCCGCCCGCGGGGAGCAACGCCAGCGAGGCGTCCACCAGCTCGCGCGCCAGCGAGTTCAACACCACGTCGACGCCGCGACCATCGGTGGCAGCGAGAAACTGCTCGCGGAAGCCGGCGTCTCGCGAGGAGGCGATGTGCTTGGCGTCGAGACCCATCGCCTTCAGCGCGTCCCACTTGGCGGGACTCGCCGTCGCGAACACCTCCACGCCCAGCTGCCTGGCGAGTTGTACGGCGGCCATGCCCACACCGCCGGCCGCGGCGTGCACGAGCAGCCGCTCACCCCGCCTCAGCCCGGCCAAGTCA
Source organism: Solirubrobacteraceae bacterium (assembly GCA_035569895.1). Lineage (GTDB taxonomy): Bacteria > Actinomycetota > Thermoleophilia > Solirubrobacterales > Solirubrobacteraceae > Palsa-744. The sequence goes on from DATMMB010000268.1 coordinate 3,383, forward strand.
AGCAGGCCGTAGTGAGCCGTCAGGAACGCACCGGGCACCGACGCCGCCTCCGTGAACGACCAGCCATCCGGGATCCGCGCGAGCGGCCCGCGAGCGGCGACAGCCACCGGGGCGAATGCGCCCGGCATCATTCCCATCACGCGATCGCCGGATCGCAGATCCTCGACCCCGGGGCCCACATCGATCACGACACCCGCGCCGTCCCCGCCGATCTCCCACTGGCCCTCCAGCGACACCAGGCCGAGCGCACCCGCCACGTCCCGGAAGTTGAGGCTGGCGGCCCGCATCGCGATCCGCACCTGCCCCTCGCCCAGTGGCCCGTCGACCTCGGGGCATGGCGCGCAATGGAGCGCCTCGAGCGTCCCGCCCGCGCCACAGGACAGACGCCATCGCGACCCCTCCGGGGGTACCAGCGCGCCGTGCTCGGCCGCGAGCGTGAGGCGCGGGGCGAGTAGCACCCCCTCGCGCACCGCCAGCTGGTCGATCTCCAGCCGATCTCCAGCATCGAGTGCGGCCGTGAGCGTCCGCCAGGATGCTTGGCGGTCATCGAGGTCGGCGAGCATGAAGCGACGCGGGTGCTCGAACTGCGCCGAACGCACCAGGCCCCACACGCCCGCCGCCGCCAGATCGGATACCGGCTCGCCGCCGCCAACGGCGATCGCACCCCCGGTGAGCACCACCAAGCGCGACTCCCGGAGGTGCGGCTGCACAAGCCAGCGCTGCGCTAGCTCGAGCGCCCAGCACGTGTGCCGGTGCGCCCGTGCAGCTAGCTGCTCGT
>DATMMB010000269.1:0-2883 GCA_035569895.1 Solirubrobacteraceae bacterium
GAGCCCAAGCCGACTGCGCCGCCCCCACCGCACCCACCGCCGTGCTGCCGACCCCATCAGCCGCACGCCGAACGGCAGCCCGTCCACGATATACCGCCGCGCCAACCGTGCGGTCGGTTCGTGTGCCAGCCGATACGCCCACTCCAGTCCGAGGTTACAGACCCACTCCGGCGCGCGCGGCACGTCGCCGGTGACGTAACTGAGGCTGATCCCCACCCCCAGAAACGACGCCCGCGGCAGCGCCCGGCGCAGCCGGCGGATCACCAGGTCCTGCTTGGGGAATCCCAACGCGACGAACACGATCTGCGGCTTGGCCTCCACCACCTGGCGCTGCAGCCGCCCCAACTCCAACTCGCTCTCCTCAAAGCCCGGCGCGGGGCAGGCCGTGCCGGCGATCCGCAGGCCCGGGTAGCGATCCTTGAAGATCTGCCCCGCCTGCTCGGCCACGCCCGGATCGCCGCCCAACAGGAACACCGACTGCCCGCAGGTGCCCGCGATCTCGCAGATCGACCACACCATGCTCGACCCCGACACCCTTTCGGGCAGCGGCTCGCCCGCCAGTCGGCTGGCCCAGATCAGCGGCATCCCGTCGGCGACGACCAGGTCGGCTTCGTCGATCAGCTCGCGCTCGGCGGGGCTGGCGTGGTAGCGGCGCAGGTGGTCGAGGTTGGCGGTGATCGTCCAGTGCCCCTCGCCCGCTTCGGCGGCGGCGACGATCGCGTGCACGGCGTGCGCTTCAGTGACGGCCGCCATCGGCGTGCCCATAAGGCGCATCTGGCGAACCGGCCTGGCCGCCTGGTGTGCCCGCGGCGGTGTTGCTTTGGACGGGCTCACACTGGTGTCCACCCTCGACATGGGCAATCAACGGCATTTGTGCGCCCGGACTTACGCTGGACGCACCGCCAACAATCGATACCCCGTCCACTCTCTACGGGAGATTCGCGTCCGTCCGGACTATATGCTTTTCAAATGGTGCGAGCGTGTCGAGTTCTAGCCGCGCTGTCGGCGGCCGGCGTGGCGGCGTTGATGGCGCCGGTCGCAACCTGCGTGGCCGACTCCGCGCCCGCCCCCCGCCTGTATCCGCAGGGCGAAGTCGTCGTCCACGCCGAAGCGGGCCGCGACACCGCCGTCGCGCACCTGGTCGTGCTCAACGCCGGGCGCCTCCCGGCACGGGTGCTCGTCGCGTTTCAGGCCTCCGCCGCCACCGGCATACACGTGGTGTCGGTGACACCCGCGCTGCTTCCCGCGCGCGCCGCCACCAGGATGAGCATCCTGCTCGCGGGACTGCGCCACATCGAAAGCGCCACCACTGGCGAGCTGGTGGTACGGGACTGCTTATCAGTGTTCGCCAGCCCCGTCTCGATCACGCCCGGCCTGCACGCCGCCGCCGATTGGCCGACGATCATCCTCGCCGGCGCCTTCATCGCGATGGCGGTGTTGGCGGCCGGGGTGTTCGTCCGCACGCGCAAAAACAGGGAGTGGGCCACTGCGCTCGCCGGCCGCGCGCCCGGGCCAAAATGGACGTTCAGCAGCTGGGCCACCACGTTCACCGCGGTGGGAGCGGTATTCGGGACCGTCGTGGGGGCCGTCACGATCCCCGGCGGCAAACAGGTGGACGAGGAAACCCTGGTGCGGATCAATCTGCTGTTCGGTGCGCTGGTGGTCGCGGCGCCGTTCATCTTCCAATCGCTACGCGCCGCGAAAGTGACCACCGCGCAGCAGGACGCCGGGCTCTGGGGATTCAACTGGGCGCTGCTGATTGCCTGCTCAGTCACCGCCGGCGCGGTGCTCGGCGAGCTCGCGGCGCTCCAGCTGCTCGCCTGGGAAGCGATCGGCGGGGGCCCCGCCGCGTGGATCGCGATCGCCGTGCTCCTGCTGCTGCAGATCCTCGCCGCGCGCTACTTCATCCTCACGACCTGGTCGCTCGTCACCACCAAGTGGGAGGAGCGTGTGACCGTCGAAGCCACCAAAGCCCAAGCCGTCATCAAGACACTCATGGGCCTCGCCCACGCGATCGGCGAGGGCGAGATGAGTCTCGCCTATACGACCGCCGAACGGGAGGGGCCGTCGGCGGCAGAGACCGTTCAGCTCGCCCCGCGCCTCCAAAGCTGGAGCCTTCCCTGACGACTATGCCCGGACTGATGCGTGACCTCGACACCGCGACCTTCGAGCCGCCACCGGGTCTCCCCGACGTCGTTCCCGGCCAGATATTCATCAGGCTCCACCCAAGCGCGGTCGCCGACGCGGCGCCCGCCGGATCCGCCGCCACGGCTGCGCTGGCGGAGACGATTGCCGAGCCCCTCTCCTACCTGCGCGAGAGCTTCGGCCTGCGCTCCGTGCGCGCGCTCTCCGGGCGCGCGGCGGTTGGCGAGCAACGGTCGCACCAGCCGCACGCCATGGCGCTTGCGCTCGCCGACGCCGCCGTCGCCGAGCCCGAGGCGATTCTCGCCGGGGTGCTCGTCGCCGAGCTCGATCCCGGCGCCATCACCACCAGCGTGCTGCGCGACATTGAAGCCTCGCCGGCAATCGAGTTCGCCGAGCCCGTCGCCGCGCGCTGGCTGTGCGCCGGCCCCGACCCCGCGCGCAACCGGCAATGGGGCCTGCGAGCGATCAGATGGTTTGAGTCTCGCGCCCGCCACCCCCACGCCGGCGCCGTGCGCGTCGACATCATCGACTCAGGCGTCGATGCCGCCCACCGGCTGATCCCCCGGCTCGCGCTCGACGACCACGGCTCGTTCAAGCAGGACGATCTGCTCGGACACGGCACCCACGTCACCGGGATCCTCGCCGGCGGACTCGACGACGAAGCCGGCGTCGCCGGCGTCACCTCCTGCGCGATCGGCTCCCGCAAGGTGCTGCCCGACGTTCCCCATGAAGGCACCT
>DATMMB010000270.1:0-4255 GCA_035569895.1 Solirubrobacteraceae bacterium
GGTTCGCCAGGCGGCTTCCGCGCGAAGGCGCTCGCCGATCCTCACGGGCTCGCCTCGGTGGCCGCTGCGCTCTGCTCGCTGTCACCGTCGCTGCGCCCTGCCCCGTCCCCTTCGATCGCCTCGAGCGCGCGCTGCAGCCGCAGGAAGCCCTGCTCGTCTTCCTGTTTGTTGTCTTCCTGTTCGCGCAGTTCGAGCACCGCGAGGTTGGCCAGCGCGCCGATGTTGTTCGCGTCGTACCGAAGCGCCGACATGTAAAGCAGTCGCGCCCAGTCGAGATCGCCCTCGCGCTCCCAGTGCAGAGCCGCTCGAAAGTAGGCGTAGCTGAGCGCGTCGCCCGTGGTGCTCACGCTGGTGCCCGCCATCTCCGCGAGCTTGTGGTCCAGCCAGGCCGCCGCCGGCACAGCCATGCGCGTGAAGGCGTATGCCGATGCCGATTCGGCTTGGTCGGGCTTCGCTCTCGAGCCGTAGCCCAGCGGGCCGGAGCGTAACGTCGTCATCGCGCTGTACTCGTCGTTGCGGCGCACCGCGAGGCTGAGCCCCCACCCCTGATCGTCGACGACGGGCTGCAGCACCCCGCTGGCGCTGACCCTGATGCGCGGCAGCAGCCGCTCGACCATCGTCCAGATGGCCGCCAGCGTCCCGAGCTGGGGCGAGAGCGCGCTCAGGCCGGCGAGACCTTCGGCGATGCTCGATTGCCCGGTCACCTGGTCGAGCTCCTCTTCGGACTGAGGGAGCCGTTTTCGCATCGCGCCACGCACGAGCGCGATCACGCCGGCGCCCATCTTCGGCGTCACCGCTTCATCCTCGAACTTTTCAAAGATGACCTGTACACCGAGCGCTCGACGGGCGGGGGGAAGATGCCTGAGGGCCGCGCTCGCCCCCGGGATGCGTCCCACGACGAGCAGCGCCACATACCACGCGATCGCCAGCGTGGCGAGGATCTCGAGTGCGTGGATCGCCAGTTCGCCCGTGTCGGTCGCGATCGTCGCGACATCTCCGCGCAGCGACGCGAACGCTTCGCCGGCGTCGAGCGCGCCGAGCCCTGATCTGGCGCAGGCCAGCCCCGGGTCGCGAATCAGGGCGCGTCGGTATTCCTCCTCGGCCGCGCTCGTCCGACCGAGGCGCTCGAGGAAGCTCCCGTATGCGCAGGGGGAGGACCCCCCGATGAGGCTGGCCAATCCCTGTGACGCGCACGGCGGCGTGTCTTTGGCGAGCTCGGAGAGGTATGCACGCTCGGCTTCGTTGAAGCGCCCCTGCCTTTCCAGGGTGAGCGCGTGTGCGCAGGAGCGCGGGGCGGCGCCGGAGACGGTCGCCGCGTCTGCGGACGCAAGGGGGCGGCCGGCGAGGATCATGAGTGCCAGCAACAGGGATGCCCACAAAGCCCGTCCCATCGAGTGCCCTCCGACGATTTCGCCCGCGAGCGACTCCGAAGAGCGAAACCGCTCGTCTACCTATGATGACTGCCGGCGAGAACATAACATGTTTCCGCACATATTGTTAGTTCCGATAGGTGACCCACCTATTTTCAAGCCGCCGGGGCGTGGAGCGTGCTCGCGGGTGGGCTCGAATCAGATCATTCAGATCGGGATCCCCCAGAGGGGAAACCAACGCTCCAGCTCGGGCTCGATCGGCAGTTCGTTTGCCATCTGCGCCTTCAGCTGCAACTCGCGCTCGACCGAGCGTTCCTGACCGCCGGCTCCGTCGGCGGTGCCCCGGGTGGGATCAGCATTCGGAACGAACGGGTACCAGCAGCCGCGCTTGTAGTTGTAGATGAAGTACAGCTTGCGTTTCTGCGCGTCGCGGAAGGCGAACACCGCGCACAGCAGCCGCTCGCCGTGGCCGCCCATCTCGATCGAGCTGGAGACGGCGTTGATGCCCACCGCGAGGTCTTCGACGGAGGGGGCGCCGTCGGGGTTGCGCAGCACCATCCAGCGATACCCGTACTCGTCGTCTTCGCTTTTCACGGTCGTGCCGCTCTCGCCGCCGGTGGCGGTGACCACTTCTTCCATTTCGTGCATGGTGGCCTCGAACTCGCTGTTGTCGAGTTTCTGAAAGACGATCGCCGCCGCGCCGGCGGGATCAATCTGGTGCTCGGACTGGAGGGTGATGTAGGCGGTGGCGATCGCGAACAGCTTGTCGGGCGCGGGGCCCTTGACCTGGTAGCGGCCGGTGAGCATGTCTTTCAGGCCCATCTCCCGCCTCCCCGTCGTCGGTGTCGCGCGCTACGCGGATCTCGCGCACGCGATCTCCCCGCCGTCGCGTCGCCCACCCGCGCGCAGTGCCGTTGCCCGCGGCTCATGCTGCCCCTCGTCCACTCACGCTACGCGGTGCCCTGCAGCTGGGACTCCAGCCGCTCCAGCGCGGCGAGGCGCTGCTCCAGCGGCGGGTGGTCGGCGAAGATGTTCATCAGCGACTTCTTCGCGCGCGCCGGCACGATGAAGAAGGCGCTCATCCCTTCGGCGGTGCGCAGGTCGCGGCTGGGGATCCGTTCCATCGTGCCGCTGATCTTCAGCAGCGCCGAGGCCAGTGCCGAGGGGCGCCCGGTGAGCACCGCGCTGCCGCGGTCGGCGGCGAACTCGCGGTAGCGCGAGAGCGCGCGCAGCAGCAGGAAGGAGATCGCGTACACGGCCATCGCCACCATGATCACGATGAACACGTCGTCCTCGCCCTGGTTGTTGCCGCGGCCGTACCCCCCTCCGAAGCCGCCGCCGAAGAAGAAGCCGAACTGCACGATGATCGAGGCGACGGTCGCGAAGAAGCTCGCCAGCGTCATCACCATCACGTCGCGGTTGATCACGTGCGTGAGCTCGTGCGCCATCACCCCTTCGAGCTCCGCCGGGGATAGCAGCTGCAGGATGCCCCTGGTCGCGCATACGGTCGCGCGCTTCTGCGAGCGGCCCATCGCGAACGCGTTGGGCATCTGGTTCTCCATCACGCATACTCGCGGCTTGGGCAGGTCGGCCTGCACGCACAGCCGCTCGATGATCCCGTGCAGCTCCGGCTCCTCCTGGGGGGAGACCTCTTTCACCCCCATCATCCCCATCGCGATCTTGTCGGAAGTGAAGAGCTGCAGCCCCAGCAGCGCCAGCGCCACCACGAGGATCGTCACGCCGCCGGCCCCAACCGCGATCAGCACCCCGACGAGCACCGCGTAGACGAGGCCCAGCAGGAACAGCGTCAACAACATCCGCGCCTGCAGGCCGCCGTCTTTGCCGAACGCCTTGCGTGTGGTCTTCACCGTCGTCGCCATGGTCGTGATTGTCGCAGAAGCGGCTTGCGATTCCATAAAGTCCCCTGCGTGAAACCCACCTTCGACATCTTCGGCCTCTCGATCAAGAGCTTCGGCGTGGTGTTCGCGCTCGGGTTCCTCGCCTGCGGGCTGCTCGTCGCGCGGCGGCTGCGCGAGCTCGGGCGGCCGGTGGACTGGGCGTACGAGATCGTGTTCGCCGCGCTCGCCGGCGGCTTGATCGGGGCACGCGGGTACTTCGTGCTGCAGAACTACCGCGAAGTCGAACACCACCTGCTCAGCTCGGTGTTCTCCGGCTCGGGCCTGATCTGGTACGGCGGGGCGATCGGCGGGGCGATCGCCGTGATCGGCTGGATGCGCTGGCGAGGAGCGTTGGAGCTGCGGATGTTCGACATGTGCGTCACCGCGCTCGCGCTCGGGTATGCGATCGGGCGCATCGGCTGCCAGGTGTCGGGCGACGGCGACTACGGCATCCGCTCCTCGCTGCCGTGGGCGATGGGCTACCCGCACGGCACCGTCCCCACGCCGCCGGGGGTCACAGTGCAGCCGACTCCCATCTACGAGACGGTGACGATGGGACTCCTCGCGCTGCTGCTGTGGCGCCTGCGCGACCGCGTGCGCCCCGGGGTGGTGTGCGCGCTCTATTGCCTGTTCTCCGGCTTGGAGCGCCTCCTGGTCGAGTTCATCCGCCGCAACCACGAGGTCTTCATTGGCCTCACCGCCCCGCAGATCGAGAGCGTGATCCTGATGATCGTCGGCGCGGTGTGGCTGTCGCTGATGATGCGCGGGCGGGGGCTCGCCGGGCTGCGGGCTGAAGGCGGCGCCGGCGCCCCCGGGTCGGCAGCGCGTCCCGCCACGGCCTGAACGCGCGTTGGCTCGTGGGGGGCGTCCCGGACAGTCGGGGGCGTGTGAGTGTATGCGTTTTGAAAGGGTGTGCGCCATTGCTATCGGCTTCCAAAAAGTCAACACACACACGAGTGTGTATAACAATGGCTATCGGCCTTCAGG
>DATMMB010000271.1:0-13539 GCA_035569895.1 Solirubrobacteraceae bacterium
TCGCCGCGCAGCTCCTCGAAGCGCAACTCACCCATCCGCGTCGCCCGGGCTGTGAATCGGCGGCCGGTCGATGCTCGCCGTCGCGCCCGTGAAGATGCGCTCAGCCATGTTCGCCGTCCTGCCCGTGAGGGGGGCCCCATCCGCGTCGACCCAGCGGTAGAGGAGCAGCGCGCGGCCGTCCGCTTTGCGATGGCGCTCCACCGACAGCACGCCGTCGCGCTGCAGCTCGCGCTCACCGGCGGCAGTCCGCGGCGCGGTTGGGTCTGCGCCCCCGCCTCGGGCTGCGCCCCCGCCTCGCTCAGAAGCATCGCTGTCAACGGGCATCGCCGCTCAAGGTATAGCTGGCGGACGCGGAGCGGCGGTGCCCACCTTTAGGTTGCGCCGCTACCGTCGAAGCCTTGTACGAGGGGGTCAACACACCGACGCCGCCCTCCGAACGCCGGGCGTGGCTGGTGGCGCTGGCGCTCTGCCTGCTCGGAGCCGGGGTGCTCGCCGCGATCTTGAGCGGCGGGATCGGCTCGACTGCGAGCGCCCCCGCGCCCGCCCCGCCGGCGGTGCTGCTGGACGCCGCCACGCCCGCCCCGGCGAGCGCCGCCGAGACGGCGCCGCGGTCGGGCCGAGGGACGCTCGCCGGCCCGTACGCGCTCGCCCACGCGCGGGTTGGCGGGCGCCCCTCGCGAGCGGTGGCGTCCGCGGGCGCGGTTGTCGCCAGCCCGCCGGACAATGTGTTGGGTGACCCCTCGGCTGGCGCGCCAGGTGCGCCCGAAGCGCACATCTCGGCCGCGTGGGAGGCGGGTTTCTATCCGGTCTACGCCGAGGCACAGCGGGTGTTCGGCGTGAACTGGCTGCTGCTTGCCTCGATCCACATGCAGGAGACGGCGTTCTCCACCGCTCCCTCCACCTACCACGGCCTCAACTTCGCGGGCTGCTGTGGCGGGCCGATGCAGTTCAACGTCACCAACGGGCCGGTGAGCACCTGGGATCTCGTGAAGGACGCCTACCGCTTCGGGGTGCGCCCAGCGGCGTACGACCACCGCACCGCCAAGCACCCCTCGATCTACGACGACTACGACGCGATCATGGCGGCGACGTGGCTGCTGTACTCCGACGGCGCCGGCGGCGCGCTCGATGACTCGGCGTGGTGGGCGGCGTACGACTACTACGGGCACGACGCCTACGGCGTGGAATACGCCGACGAGGTGCTAGCGCGCGCGATCGGCTGGTCGCAGCACGGGTTCTGCGTCAACTGCGGCGTGCAGCCGGCGCTGGTGACGGCCGTCTACGAAGCGTACGGCGCGCCTGTGATGGCGACCTACAGAGCGGCGGAAGCGGCCGCTCGCGCGGAGCATCGCCGTCGCGCGCACCGCGCGCGACGATAGGCGCTCAGGCCCCCGCGATCAGCTCGCCCGCCACCCGGTCGGAGGCGAGCGCGGTGCCGCCGAGCAGCCGGCGCGAGAGCTGCGCGCGGCGGAAGTACAGCGGCGCGTCGTGCTCCCAAGTGGCGCCGATGCCGCCGTGCACCGAGATCATCGTGCGCGCCGCGTGGTCGAGCGCCCGGCCCGCGACCGAGCGCGCCGCGTTGGCGGCGAGCGCGAACTCGTCCGGGGCGCCGTTGCGCGACCAGCCGGCGTAATAGAGCAGCGAGCGGCCGTTCTCGAGCTGGCGCAGCACCTCGGTGAGCGAATGCTTGACGGCCTGGTAGGAGCCGATCGCACGGCCGAAGGTGTAGCGCTCCTTCGCGTACGCCACCGACACGTCGAGCGCGCTCTCGACCGCGCCGAGCGACTCCGCCGCGATCAGCGCCTGCACGAGGTGCCACGCGTCGGCGAGCGTGCGCTCCGGCGCGTCGAGGACCGTGGCGGGCGCGTCTTGCAGCGTGACGTGTCCGAGCGCGCGGGTGGCGTCGTAGCGGCGCACCGGCTCGACGGCGACCCCCGCCGCGGAGGACTCCGCCGCGGAGGCCTCCACCGCGAAGCCCGCCACCCCGCCGTCCTCCAGTTGGGCGACGCCCACGAGCACGTCGGCGCCGGGGGCGTCGGGCACGAACGCCAGCCGCCCGCTCACCGTGCCCGCGCCGTCCGCGCCGCGCGCAAGGGAGGGCAGCGGGGCGCGCTCCATGCCCTGCGCGGAATCGACGCTCCACCCCCCCGCGAGGTCGTCGGGCGGGCGTGCGGCGAGGTAGGCCGCGCGCCGCGCGCCGCTCGCGAGCGCCTCCAGCAGCGGCGTTTTGCCGAGCCCGCCCGCCCCGTCGCCCAGGATCGCGGTGGCGGGGAGGTGGCCGAGCAGCGGCACCGCGGCGAGCGCGCGTCCGCACTCGCTGAGCACGAGCATCGCGTCGAACGCGTCCAGGCCGGCGCCGCCGTGCTGCTCGTCGATCAACAGCCCTGGCCAGCCCGCCTCCTTCGCGGTCGGCCACAGATCGGCGGGCGCCCCGCCGCTGTCGAGCGCGGCACGGGCTTCTTCGAGCGTCTTGAAGCGCGACAGCGCCCCGCGCGCGGCCTCGCGCAGCAGCACCTGCTCGTCTGAAAGTGCCAGATTCATGCCTTCGCCGCCTCCTTCGCGCGCAGCTCCGAGAACGGGATGCCCTTGTCCAAACGCGGCTCGGACGGCAGCCCGAGCACGCGCTCGCCGATCGTGTTGCGCAGGATCTCCTCGGTGCCGCCGGCCGACTTCAGGCCGGGGAGGAAGGAGATCATGTACGCCCACTCGCTGTCGGGCGCGAGCGCGTCGGGGCCGAGCACGTCGGCGATCAGATCGCCGGCTTTGATCGCGCCGTTGACGATCGTCACCTTCGCGAGCCCCGCCTCGGGGCCGGGGATCTGGCCCTGCTGCAGCGCGGTGAGCGTGCGGTAGCCGGTGAAGCGCACGGCCATCAGTTCCGCGGCCAGCTCGCCCAACTGGCGGCGCACCTCGGGGTCGCGGCGTGCGTGCGGGTCGGCGGCGATCGCGCGGGCGAAGCGGTCGGAGTTGTAGCCGAGCCCCTCGCCGCCCAGCCCGATCGTGACGCGCTCGTACATCAGCGTGGTGAGCGCCGTGCCCCAGCCGTTGCCGATGCCGCCCACCACCGCGTCGGCATCGAGCGACACGTCGTCGAAGAACACCTCGTTGAACTCCGCCTCGCCGGAGATCTGGCGCAGCCCGCGCACCGTCACGCCGGGGGCGTCGATCGGCACGACGAACATCGTCATGCCCTTGTGCTTGGGCACATCGGTGTCAGTGCGCGCGAGCAAAAGGCCGTAGGAGGCGAACTGCGCGTTGGTGGTCCACACCTTCTGCCCCGACAGCCGCCAGCTGCCGTCCTCCTGCTGGCGGGCGCGCGTCTGCACCGCCGCCAGGTCGCTGCCGGCGGCCGGCTCGGAGAAGAGCTGGCACCACACCTCGTCGCCGTGCAGCATCGGCCCGAGATAGCGCGCCTTCTGCTCCTCGGCGCCGTGCGCGATGATCGTCGGCCCGAGCATCCCCACGCCGATCGCGTCGAGGATCCCGGGCACGCCCGCACGGGCGATCTCCTGGTTGCAGATCACCTGATCGATCGGGCCCTTGCCCTGGCCGCCGTACTCCTTCGGCCAGGTGACGCCCGCGAGCCCGCCCTCGGCGAGCTGGCCCTGCCAGGCGCGGCGCGCGGCGACGATCTCGCCCTCGTCGTTCAGCGCCCCCTCGCCTTTGAGCACGGGCGCCTGCGCCTTGTGCTGCTGAAGCCACGCGCGCACCTGGGCGCGGTAGGCGGACTGCTCGGGTGTGTCGTCGAGATCCACGTCGCCTCCTTGGTTGACTGACCAGTCAATCGCCTCCATACGGTACTACGTCCCGTCGCGCATGTGTCGAGGCCGGACCACCGAGTCGCTCGTGGATGCATGGCGGCGTCTTTGATCGCGTTCGCGACAGCGAGCCCGCCCAGCCGGGCTCCCGCGCGCAACAACGCCGGCGCTCAGCGCCGCGGCGGATTGAGCAAAGCGCCGATGATCCCCACGCCCATCAGCACCACGACGAACACCGACGCCGCCGAGTCGATCGAGATGCCTTTCTGGGCCACGATCGTGTGCAGCGTGAGGAACGCGAAGCCGATGATGAAGAGCGTCGCGACGAGCAACACCAGCAGGCGTGTCATCGGCGACGCGGGCGCACGCGCGTCATCGGGGCGGCGTGCGGATGGGGGTGGAGCGGGGGATCGGCGCAGCCTAGCGGTGGGCCAGGGGGCCCGCGCCGGCCTCGCGCTGCGCGACGTGGCGGTCGGCGTGGTAGGAGGAGCGCACCAGAGGGCCGGCGGCGACGTGCTCGAAGCCGAGCGCGTACGCCGCGCGCTCCAGCTCGGCGAACTCGTCGGGATGCCAGTAGCGAACCACCGGCAGGTGGCGTTCGGAGGGGCGCAGGTATTGGCCCACGGTGAGCACCTGCACGCCGTGCTCGCGCAACGCCGCGAACGCCTCCACGAGCTCCTCGCGGCTCTCGCCGAGGCCCACCATCAGCCCCGACTTGGTGGTGACCTCCGCGCCGCCCAACTGCTTCGCCAGCGACAGCAGGCGGCAGGAGCGCGCGAAGGAGGAGCCGCGCCGGGCGAGCGGGTAGAGGCGGGGGACGACCTCCACGTTGTGATTGAACACGTCGGGCCGCTCGGCGATCACCTTCGCGAGCGGCATCTCATGGCCCTGAAAGTCGGGGGTGAGCACCTCGACGATGCAGCCCGGCGCCTGGCGGCGCACCTGGCGGATCACCCCGACGAACGCAGAGGCGCCCTTGTCGGGGAGGTCGTCGCGGTCGACCGAGGTGATCACCGCGTGGCGCAGCCCCATGCGCGCGATCGAGCGCGCCACGCGCGCCGGCTCGAGCGGGTCGTTCCAGGTGGGGCGGCCGGTCTTGACGTTGCAGAAGCCGCAGCGCCGCGTGCAGGTGTCGCCGAGGATCATGAACGTGGCGGTGCCGCGCTCCCAGCACTCGCCGACGTTGGGGCACGCGGCCTCCTGGCAGACGGTGTGCAGCCGCTCCTCGCGGATCAGCTGCGTGAGCGCGCGGTAGCGCTCGCCGCCGGGCGCCGGCACCTTCAGCCAAGGCGGCTTGCGCTCGCGCAGCGGGCGCACGTCCGGCCCGAGCACCTCCAGCACGTCCGCGCCGCCGGGGTGCGCGCGGGATCGAGTCCCGCCCACCCCGCTCACACGCCCACCGCCTGACGGACGCGGGGCTGGGAGGGAGAGGACGGCGGGGGGAGGGGGGGATCGTCCGCGCGTGCGAGCTCATCCACAGGGCCGCGGGCGGCGGGCGTCCTGCCCGCCGGCGACGCCAGCGGCTCCGACGCGGCCGTGAGCCCCAGCTGCCGCGGCGACACCGCCCGCGCGCGGCGGCCGTGGGCCGCGCAGAAGCAGCGGGCGACGCGCGCGCGGAAACGCTCCGGCGAGACCTCGCCGCCCAGCTCACGCCCGATCGATGTCATCTCCACACCGGGCAGCCCGCAGGCGACGATCCAGCCGAAGGGCCCCAAATCGTTGTCGACGTTGACCGCGAAGCCGTGCGTGGCGACGCCGCGCGAGACGTGCACGCCGAGCGAGGCGATCTTGCGCTCCCCCACCCACACACCGGTGTAGTCGGGGCCGTCCTGCGGCCGCGAGCGGGCCGCGATCCCCTCCTCGGCAAGCGCGGCGACGACCGCGTCCTCGATCGTGCGCAGGTGGGCGACCACGTCGGTGACCACCATGATCGGGTAGCCCACCAGCTGGCCGGGGCCGTGGTAGGTGACGCGCCCGCCGCGGTCGGTGCCCACCACCTCGATGCCGCGCGCGCGGTAGAAGTCCTCGCCGAGCGCCAGCTCCCCGGGCAGCGAGCGGCGCCCGCGGGTGTACACAGGCGGATGCTCCAGCAGCAGCAGCGCGTCGGGGATCTCGCCGGCGCGGCGGCGCGCGGCAAGCTGCTGCTGCAGGGTGAGGGCGTCGCGGTAGGGAACGGTGCCGAGGCGGCACACCAGCATCTCATCGGGAGATCGGCGACTGTCGTTCATCGCTTTCTACTGGTGGTAGCATAAGGAGCACGCCAAGGTGAGCTCACAGCTTTGCTCATCAACAGGGCCCGGGCTCGCCGGGCCCTGTTTTGTAGAATCGCTCCGGCGGGCATCGAGGCCGACTCCCGCCGGAGCTGGGTGGCTCTTACGTCAGGCTGCGGATGACCGCAACCAGGAGCGCGATCGCCAAGATGAGCATTACTGCTTCGCTCATCCCACCACCTCCTTGCCCGGGCCGATCGGCCTCGGGCCGAATTGATTGGGCGGTAGGCGGTGACCCTGCCGAGAGGCTACTCAGCGCTTGGGTTGTTACAGCGCGAGCGCCGCAGGCTCCTCCAGCAGCTCCCTGACGCGCGCGAGGAAGCGGGCGGCGTCGGCGCCGTAGAGGATGCGGTGGTCGCAGACGAGCGTCACTGACATCGTGTGCCGGGCGACGATCCCGCCTTCGCGCACAACCGCGCGCGGCTGCAACGAGCCGACCGAGAGGATCGCCGCCTGGGGGGGGTTGACGATCGCGGCGAAGCTGCGCACCCCGTACATCCCCAGATTGGAGACCGTGAAGGTGCCGCCGCCCAGCTCGGGGGGCGTGATCGTGCCGGCGCGCACCCGCTCGGCCAGGGCGCGCACCTCGCGGGCGATCTCGCCGAGCGCCTTCAGGTCGGCGTCGAACGCGGTGGGGACGACCAGCGCGTCGTCGGTGGCGACCGCGACGCCGACGTTGACGCGCGCGTGCAACTGCAGTCGGCCGTCGCGGTAGGAGCCGTTGGCGCGCGGGTGCTCGCGCAGCGCCAGCGCGCACGCCTTCACGACCATGTCGTTGTAGGTAGGGGCCGCTTCGGGCGAGAGGCGCTTGAGCTCGGCGCGCAGCGCCACGCAGCGCTCCATGTCGATCTCGGCCTGCAGGGAGAAGTCGGGGATCGTCGCCTTCGACTCGGCCATCCGCCGCGCGATCGTCTGCTGCGTGCGCGTCAGCTCCACCACCGTCGTCTCGCCCCTGGCGGTGGCGACGCGCTCGGCGAGCGTGGGGGTGGGCGCGACGCGCTCGGCGAGCGTTGGGATGGGCGCGGTTACGCCCTCGGCGGGTGTGGCAGCGGGCGCGGCGGGCATGGGAGCGGGCGCGGCGGGCATGGGAGCGGGCGCGGCCTCCACAGCCGGTGCGCCGGTCGCCTCCACGTCGGCCTTCACGATCCGCCCGCCGGGGCCGCTGCCGGCGATCGCGCTCAGGTCGACGCCGCGCTCGCGGGCGAGCCTTCTCGCGAGCGGCGACGCCTTCACGCGCGCCTCGCCGCCGTCGGGTGGGGTGGCGTTCGCCGCGGCGGGGCTCGTCGCGAGGGTGGCCGTCGGGGCGGCGGCCCTCGCCGGAAGCTCGACACTGGGCGCCGGCGCCGGCGCCGGCGCTTCGTCCGCCTCGCCGACGTGCGCGATCGTCGCTCCCACCGGGAGCGTGTCGCCCTCCTGCGCGACGATCTGCCGAAGGACCCCCTCCTGGTCGGACTCGTAAACCATCGCCGCCTTGTCGGTCTCGATCTCGACCAGCTCCTCCCCGCGCGCGACGTGCTGGCCCTCGCGCTTGCACCAGCGCAGCACGGTCCCCTCCTCCATCGTGTCCGACAGGCGGGGCATCACGATCTCGGCCATCGGTGCCTACCGGCCTACGGCCCGCGGGACGGGACTCGCCGTGGGTGATCCGCCGCCAGGCGCCGGCGCTGGCCGAAACGGGGACCGATTAGGGAGACGCTCGCTCACTCGCATCCCCGAATCGGCCAGCGCTCCAAGCGCGTGTCTCCCGGCTTCCGTCCCAGCACCTCCAGCGCCGCGCGCACCACCTGCGGCTCGTGCGGGAAGGCGATCTCCTCCAGCGGCTTGGAGTAGGGCATCGGCACGTCGGCGCCGGTGACGCGCCGCACGGGCGCGTCGAGCTCGTCGAACGCCTGCTCGGCGATCAGCGCGGAGAGGTTGGCGCCGACGCCGCCGTGCGGCCACCCCTCCTCGACCACCACGCAGCGGTTGGTGTGCGCGACTGAGCGCAAGATCGTGTCGAGGTCGAGCGGGCGCAGCGTGCGCGGGTCGATCACCTCGGCCTGCACGCCGTGCTCGCGCGCCAGCGTCTCCGCTGCGCGCTCTGCTGTCACCGCCATCCGCGAGATGCCGACGATCGTGACGTCGCCGCCCTCGCGGCGCACGGCGGCGCGGCCGAAGTCGAGCACGTGCTCCGCGTCGTCGGGCACCTCCCCACGCTGGCCGTAGAGCGACTCGTGCTCGATAAAGATCACTGGGTTCTCATCGCGGATCGCCGCCTTCAACAGCCCCTTCGCGTCGGCGGGGGTGGAGGGCGTGGCGACCAGCAGGCCGGGGACGTGCATGAAGATCGCCTCCAGGCAGTGCGAGTGCGTCGGCCCCAGCTGGTGGCCCGCTCCCTGGGGCATGCGGACCACCAGCGGCACACGCGCCTGCCCGCCGAACATGTAGTGGATATGGGCGGCGTGGTTGACGATCTGGTCGAAAGCGAGCAGCGCGAAGTTGATCGTCATCAGCTCGACCACCGGGCGCAGGCCGACCATCGCCGCACCGACGCCGATGCCGACGATCGTGTTCTCGGAGATCGGCGTGTCGCGCACGCGCCGCTCGCCAAACTCCTCCAGCAACCCGGCCGTCACCTTGAAGGCGCCGCCGAACACGCCGATGTCCTCGCCCATCAGCACCACCCGCTCGTCGCGCGCGAGCTCCTCGCGCAGCGCGGCGTTCAGCGCCTCGCGGTAGCGCATCGCGGTCATGCCCCACCATCCGGCGCGAGGCCGGTTGGGGGGCGCCGCCAACGCGCGAGGACCGTCGCGCGCGCTCCCTGCGCGGTCATGCGTCCTCCCCCGCGAGCAGCGCGTTCGTGATCTGCCGGGGGATCTCGCCCGTGGCGGTGTCGCCGGCGCTTGCCGCCGCGGCGCGGCCCTCGCCGTCCTCCGGCACGGAGGTCCGCACCGAGTACCACCCGCGCACTTGCTCGCCGAGCACATATACGTCGTCGTACAGCGACTCGGGCGCAGGAAACGACGAGGCTTCGGCGAACGCGACCGCCTCATCCACCCGCGCAAGCGCCCGCGCGTCGATCTGTGCGCGCTCCCGCGCGTCGATCGTGCCCTCGCTCTCCAGCAGATCGCCGAAGGCGGGGATCGGGTCGCGCGCGCGCCACGCCGCCACCTCCTCCTTGGTGCGGTACTCCTCCGGGTCGGCCATCGAGTGGCCGCGGAAGCGGTAGGTGACGGCCTCCACCAGCAGCGGGCGGCGCTCCTCGCGCACGCGCCGCACCGCCTCGGCGACCACGGCGTGCGTGTCGAGCACGTCCATCCCGTCGCAGCGCATCCCCGGCACGCCGAGGCTCTCGCCCTTGCGCTGCAGGTCGGTGACCGCCGAGTGGCGCCCGAGCGCGGTGCCCATCCCGAACTGGTTGTTGGTGACCATGAACACGACCGGCAGCCGCCACAGCGCCGCGAGGTTGAGCGTCTCGCCGAAGGTGCCCTGGTTGGAGGCGCCGTCGCCGAACGTGCAGAGCGTGACGTCGTCCTCGCCGCGGTAGTCGCTTGCCAGCGCGATGCCCGCCGCGATCGGCAGGTTGCCGCCGACGATCCCGTACCCGCCCATGAAGCGACGCTGCAGGTCGAACATGTGCATCGAGCCGCCGCGTCCGCCCGAGCAGCCGTCGCGCTTGCCGAACAGCTCCGCCATCACGTTCCTCGGGGGCGTGCCGCGCACCAGCGCGTGCCCGTGTGAGCGGTAGGTGGAGATCAGGTAGTCGCGCTCGCGCAGCACCCGCGCGGCGCCGACGATCGTCGCCTCCTCGCCGATCGAGAGGTGCAGGAAGCCGCCGACCCGCGCCCGCGCGTACATCTCGCCGGCGCGCTCCTCGAAGCGGCGGATCAGCGTCATCGTCTGGAGCCACTCGCGCGCCGTTTGGGCATCGGGCAGCGGGGCGACGGTCATTGCTTCACCGTAGCCCAGCCAGCCCCAGCTCGCCGCGAGGGCGTGCGAGGCATGGCCTCAATGCTCGACCGCCACCCACCGGTCGATGAACTCCTCGGCATGCAGCTGCACGAGGTCGGCTCGCAGCGCTCGCGCGTGCCGCGTCGCCTGCTGCGGGGGGCAGTCCCAGAACAACACCACCTCGCCGCTGTCGATCTCCACCACCTCGATGTGGTCGACCCGCGCGGGGTCGGCGAGCAGCGCCGGCATCCAGCCGCCCCGCCTGACGATCAGCCGGTAGGCGCGGTTGGCTCTCATCGCGCATCGGTCGCCGCGGTGTCGGGGGCTCCCCGGGGAGCCGGGTCGCGCCCCGCAGTTCTCTCCCCGTGCAGGTGGCGCGCGGCCTCCTCGACCGCGTGCTCGCCCGCGAACAGCCGCTCGCCGAAGCTCACGGCGGGCACCTCCCGGACCCCCGCGCAGGCCGCCTGTGCCGTGGCGGCGGCGAGCCGCGCGCGCACGGAGCGCAGTTGCGCGCCGCGCAGGACGGCCTCAGGGTGCATCTCGCACGCAGCCGCCGCGATCAGCACGAAGTCGGGTCTGGCGAGGTTGTGGCCGCCGGCGAATGCCTGGCGGAAAGCGGCCTGCGCGAAGGGCACGACGCGGCCGATCGCCTTTGCGTAGGTGGCCGCGCGCATCGCCAGGCCGCTGTCGAACGGAAACGGATCCGGCCAGCGCAGCGGCTGCGCGCCGAGCGCGGCGGCGCGTCGCTGCACCTCGGCGCGGAAGACGGCCTCCTCCCTCGCACAGCGGAAGGCGTCGAAGGAATCGGCGCCGGGCAGTTCGCGGGCGAGCACCGGATGCCACTCGACCGGCCCCGGGACGGTGTGCAGGATGCGCTCGGCGGCGAGGTAGGCCAGGGGACTGGCGAGGTCGAAATAGAAAGCCGGGTCCACTGGGCAGAGCGTAGGAGACCCCGGACTCGAGTGCCGACCGGCGAGGCGATCAGGTGGAGATCGTGATGCCGGCCTTCGCTGCCGCCTGCATCACGTCTACTAGGCCCGGGCCGGTCCACAGCGGAAGGATGTCGGGGTAATCGAATTTCAGCTCGTGTTCGTGCACGCGCCCCCCGAACAGCATCACCGCTGGGCTGAGCTCGTACTGGCGCGAGACCCACAACAGGCCGTCGGGCCGTTCGTGGCAGTGGTACAAAGACTCCCCCCACCGCGCGATCTGGGCGTATTCCTCCGGCGGCGACATGATCAGCTGCTCGCGGGTGACTTTCAGCCGATCGAGACCGTACCCGGCGAGCAGCACGAGCTTCAGGTTTCGGGTGGGGATCACCTGCGAGCGCACGAGCGGGTAGAGCGCGGCGTGAGTTACCACCTGCCCGGCCGCCGGGCGAGGAAGGTCGTGGAAGACGGTCTCCGAAAGCGCGCCGTCGAAGTCGACGGCGCCGTACATCGTGGGCACGGTTGCGCCGGCGTCGGTGAAGGGGCGAAAGCGTGCGCTCTTGCCCTCGGGATTGAACTGGCTCGGTAGGTAGCGCGCCGGGTGAACTCGCACGATCGGCTTGTCCGCCTCCCACGCCACGACCAGCGGATCGGCTTCGGCCGGGCCGGGGGGTGGCGGAACCGCCATCCTTTCTCAGAACGGGATCTCGAAGGTCTGGCGCGTGGCCTCGAGAACGCTCTCCGGCGCGTCCGTCACCAGGTCCGCGGGTCGGCGGCGCAGACGCGGATGCTCGGTCAAGAACCAGATCGCCAGCGACCACGGAGAGGCGTGGTGCTCGGCGAACATGTGGATGACGTCGGCGATCACCGGCTGCGGCTTGCCGTCCGAATCGAACTGGAAGGCCGGGAAATAGTGGGCCGTGCCGAGTGGAATCGCGAAGATCCGCCCCGACCTGCGCCAGCTGGTGGCAAGCGCCGCCCGGTTTGTGGCCTTCGATCCCGACAGCTCCGCCACCTGCGCGCTCGTCAGCAGTTCCCCCTCGCGCATCACCCGCGCACGCAGCTCTGCGTTGGCGCGGGCGTTGAGAAGCACGGCCGGCGGCGAGATCTCAAGTGTGGGCGTCAACGTCTCGACCAGCCGCTCGTGACGGGCGGCCAGCGCCTCGGCGTGTACAGCCAAAGACCCGAGCGCCTCCACGGTGCCGCGAGGAGCGGCGAAGACCGCGAAGTCCCCCAAATCGGCATATCCGCGGCCTTCACGCATGGCCCCCAGCCTCTCAAGTGCCTTCGTGCGCAACCCGGTGGGTGCATCCGTTATCTCGACGATCCCCGACAGAGCCAACGCTGTTATATCGGTGATCGATGGCCGACTACTCATGGATATCATTCTAGCGGGGAGCGTATGGTGCGCAAGCCCCGCTGTCGGTACAGTGCGCAAGCCCCGCTGTCGGTACACAGCACCGGGCGACCGGGAGCGCTGGCTCCAGGACGGATTGGGTCAAGGGCGAGGAGAGCCGTCGCGGTGGCGTCCCGGGCAGTGAGCCCGGCAGCCACTACATCTTTCACCCGTGGATCAGCCAGCCGTCGGCGGCGCGGCCGGCCTCCATCACCGCCTCCGACAGCGTGGGGTGGCCGTGGACGATGCGCGCCACCTCGGCGTAGCCGCCCTCCAGCGCGCGCACGTTCACCAGCTCCTGGATCAGCTCGGTGGCGCGGCTGCCGACGATGTGGCCGCCCAGCAGCTCGCCGTAGCGTGACTCGCCCACCAGCTTCACCAAGCCGCCGCGGTCGCCGTACACGATGCCGCCGCCCACCGCGCCGTAGGGCACCTTGCCCACCACCACCTCATATCCCTGCTCGCGCGCCTGCTCCTCGGTGAGCCCGAACGAGCCGACGTTGGGCGTGCAGAACGTGGCGCGCGGGATGTCCACGTGGACGAGCGGGTGGGTGGCGCGCCCGGCGATGTCCTCGGCCGCGATGATGCCCTCGTCGGAGGCCTTGTGCGCGAGCGCCGGGCCCGCCACCAGGTCGCCGATCGCGTGCACGCCCGGGCGGCTGGTGCGCAGCGCGCCGTCCACCCCGATCAAGCCGCGCTCGTCCAGCGCCACGCCCGCCTCGGCCAGGCCGAGTCCGTCGATGTCGGCCCCGCGCCCGGCGGCGATCACCAGGTAGTCCACCTGTGCCGACTCCGAGCCATACGAGAAGGCGACGTTCGACTCGCGGACGGTCACGTCGCTCACCGGCGTGCTGGTGTGCACGGCGATGCCCTGGCGCTTGCACCCGCGCTCGACCAGCCGCGAGATGTCGGCGTCCTCGCCCGGCAGCACGCGGTCGAGCATCTCGATCAGCAGCACCTCGCTGCCCAGCCGCGCGAACGCCGAGGCGATCTCCGTGCCCGATGCGCCCGCGCCCGCCACCGCCAGGCGGGCGGGCACCTCCGGCAAGGCCCACGCCTCCTCGGTGCCGATCACGCGCCCGCCCAGCTCCACGCCGGGGATCGCACGGGGCACGGAGCCGGTGGCGAGGATCACGTTGGTGGGCGCCAGCGTCTGTCGCTCGCCGCCGGCTGTCCCCACCAACACCCCGCCGTCGGCGTTCAGCGAGCCGCGGCCCTCGATCAGCTCGATCCCATTCTTCTTGAACAGCCCGGCC
>DATMMB010000272.1:0-2985 GCA_035569895.1 Solirubrobacteraceae bacterium
CCCGCCCGCATCCAGCATCCCTGGCCCGACACGCGGTTCTACGCCAAAACCCAAGGGAGGAGCCCAGTGCGGTAGTCCCGCACGCTGGGATCTGCGCGGGGGGCCGCCAGCAACGGCGGTCCCTACCGCGATCGGCTTTTCGAGTAGCGGGGGCAGGATTCGAACCTGCGACCTTCGGGTTATGAGCCCGACGAGCTACCAGACTGCTCCACCCCGCGACGGTCGCTCAAGTCTAGCAAGGGACACACTCGGCCGGCCACAACCCGGCCGCCGGGCGGCCATCGATTTGGCGAGACCATCGCGCCCCCGCTAGAGCCGGCACCCATCCCAGCGGAGCGCCAGCATCCATCCACGCAGAGAGTCGACGCCCAAATCGCGTCGCCCCAACCGCGGGGGCGACGCAACCGTGTCCCAATCCCACGCCGCCGCCTCCCCTACCATCCGCCGATGCGCGTCGCCGTGGTGGACATCGGCACCAACTCCACCCGCCTGTCGATCGCCGACGTCGCGCCTGACGGGGCGGTGGCGGAGCGCCATCGTGAGTCGCGCGTCACGCGCCTGGGGGCGGGCGTTGACGCGGGCGGGCGGCTGTCGCCCGAAGCAGTGGCGCGCACCTGCGCGGTGCTCGCCGACTATCGGGGGCTGATCGATCACGAAGGCTGCGAGGCCAACCTCGCGGTGCTCACCTCGGCTGTGCGCGACGCCGCCGACGGCGCCGACTTCGCTGCGCGCGTCCGACGCGACTACGGTCTCGATGCGCGCACCCTTTCCGGCGATGAAGAGGCGCAGCTCACCTTTCTCGGCGCGATGAGCGACCGCGCACAGTCAGCCGAGCCAACCGTCGTGATCGACATTGGCGGGGGCTCCACCGAGTTCGTCATCGGCCACAACCACACCGCCGGCTTTCATGTGTCGCTGCAGGCGGGGGTGGTGCGCATGAGCGAGCGCCACATCCGCACCGACCCCCCGGCGCCCACGGATCTGCACGCACTCGCGCTCGACACCCGCACGATCTATCTCGAAGGGCTGCCTCCCGAGGAGCGCGCCGCGGTGCGGCGGGGGATCGCCGTCGCCGGCACCGCCACTTCGGCGGCCGCGATCGCCCAGGAGCTCGACCCCTACGACCCCACGCGCGTGCACCGCTACACGCTGCTGCTCGCCACCGTCGAGCTGCTGCTCGCGCGCCTCGCCGACATGACCGAAGCGCAGCGGCGCCAGGTGGTCGGTTTGCACCCCGATCGTGCGCCGACGATCGTCGCCGGTATGGTGTTGCTCGCGGAGGCGATGCGCGCGTTCGAGCTCGATCAGGTGGAGGTCTCCGAGCACGACATCCTCCGCGGCGGGGCGCTGCGCTTGGCGGGTCTTGGGTAAGAGACTCGCGCTGGACGAAGCCGATCGTCTTCACGAGGCCGTGCCCTCGTTTGCGGGCCGCTACCGCGAAGCCATTGCCCGTGCGCCTCGCCGCTTTACCAGCGACCGTCCAAAGAGCGCTGTCGTACGGGGAAAACCCTGGAGCTTATTTCCAAAGGGTGGGGCAGATGGTCGATCTGAAATGTTTTTGGCAAAGGGCTTGCACTGGATTCCGATATCCGATACACTGCTCTGCGAGGAGGTGTAGGGCTCTGTGTCTTGCATCCCTCAGCCGGTCCATAGACCTGGGCGAACATGCCGATTGATTGGCATTCCCGCCGCTCAGGTCACCCTACCCCCGAGGTCTCTGAGGAACGTTACCCCTGCCTGTCCCTCGAGGCCTATCTGAGGAGGCCGCCCCCTGCCGGGCGGCCTCCTCGCCTTAAGCGCGGCCGCTGCTTCACGCAAATGAAGCAGCCGGACCCGGAAATAAGCGCGACCCGCCCGCCGCCGCCCGGGTGGTGGCCCACGCGGCCCTCACGAAGCGGGCCCTACGCGAGGTTCGACCGCCGCGGGTAGGCGACGCTCGGGTCAGTGAGCACGTTGACGAGCGCCGGCTGCCCCGCCGCCAGCGCCCGCTCCAGCGCGCCGCGCAGCTGCTCGGGGCGATCCACCAGCTCGCCCTCGCACCCCAGCGCCCGCGCTATCAGGTCGTAACGGGTGCCAGGGCGCAGCTCCGCGGCCACCGAGTAGCCGTACAGAAACTCCATCGGGTGCTTCTCCAGGCCCCAGATGCCGTTGTTGCCGATCACCCCCACCACGTTCACGCCGTGGCGCGCGAGCGTGTCGAGCTCCATCCCAGCAAACCCGAACGCGCCGTCGCCGAGCACCACCACCACCTGGCGCTGCGGCCGTGCGAGCTTCGCCGCCAGCGCATACCCGAAGCCGGCGCCGAGGCACCCATACGGCCCGGGGTCCAGCCAGCAGCCGGGCTCGAAGCTGTCGATCACGCGGCCGGCGTAAGAGACGAAGTCGCCGCCGTCGCCGATCACGATCGCGTCGCGATCGAGCACCTTGCGCAACTCGCCATACACGCGCAGCGGGTGCAGCGGCGCGCGCCCGTCCTCGAGCTCCGCGCGCTCGCCTTCGCGCAGCTCGGTCTCCGCCGCGCGCAGCGTCGCCACCCACCGGTCGCTCGCCCGCGCGCCCGTCGCGTGCTCAAGCGCCACCAGGCGCAGGTCGGCGAGCGTCTCCCGCAGCGACCCATACAGCTCCACCACCGGCTCGCGCGGATGCCGGCGCGCGGGCTCGGCGACGTCGATCGCGACGATCTGCGTGTCATCGCCGAACGCGCCGCCGAAGCCGAGGCGAAAGTCCATCGGCACCCCGATCACGAGCGCCACGTCGGCCTCGCGCAGCGCCCGGCCGCGCGTGCGCGAGAAGCACAGCTCGTGGTCGGCCGGCAGGCAGCCGCGCGCCAGCCCGTTGAGGTACACGGGGATCCGCAGCGCCTCGGCGAGCTCGCGCAACGCCGTCTCGCCGCGGCCCCAGTAGAGGTCGGTGCCCGCCATGATCACCGGCCGCTCGGCGTCCGCCAACAGCCGCCCGGCGGCCTCCACCGCGTCCGCCGGGGCC
>DATMMB010000273.1:0-11876 GCA_035569895.1 Solirubrobacteraceae bacterium
CGGGCGACCTATACGTGATCACGCACGTGGCCCACTCGCCGGTGTTCAAACGCCGCGGGGACAACGTCGAGGTGGATGTGCCGCTGAGCATCCCCGAGGCGGTGCGCGGCGCCGAGGTGCGGGTGCCGACGCTGAGCGGCGCAAAGACGCTACGCGTCAAACCGGGCACCAAGCACGGCACCGTGCAGCGCCTGCGCGGCGAGGGCCCGCCGATCCTCGGCGGCGGCTCGCCGCCGGCCAAAGGCGACATCCACTACCGCTTCACGATCGACGTCCCCGATCGCCTCACCGACGCGCAGAGCGCCGCGGTGCAGGCGCTGGCGGACGCCTCCAACGGCGCCGACCCGCGCGCGAAGCTGTTTGAGCAGGTGTCGAAGTGAGCGCGACCGCCCCCGCATCGAGAGCGGGCGGGGTCGGGTAGGTCGCGATGAGCGATCGCGGACCGTCCACACCGGGCAGACGCCCCGCGGAGGTCGAGGTGGCGCGCGACCGCGGCGTGTTCATGATCTCGGTGGCCGCCGAGCTGGCGAGCATGCACCCGCAGACGCTGCGCACGTATGAGGCGCGGGGGCTGATCGACCCCAAGCGCTCGCCCAAGGGCACACGTCTGTATTCGCAGGAGGACGTCGAGAAGCTGCGGCGCATCCAGGAGATGACGGCGGAGCTGGGGCTGAACCTCGCCGGCGTGGAGCGCGTGCTCGACCTGGAGCACCAGATCGACGATATGCACGCGCGCATCGAGGAGCTGGAGGTGCAGGCGCTGCACGCCCAGGTCGAGCTGGCCGAGCGTTTGGAGGAGGTGCGCCGCTCGTTCAGGGCCGAGCTAGTGCCATTTCCGAACTCCCGCCCACCCAGCCGCGAGCTCGTGCGCGCGGCGGACGTACGGCGATTTATGCGGTAACCGCAGTCATAAAACATGATACGCTAAGACCTAGATTTGTATGCAACCCGACCGTCTTACGATCAAGTCGCAAGAGGCGCTTGCAGCCGCGGCGCGGCTCGCGCAGGAGCGCCGCAATCCGCAGGTGACGCCCGCCCACCTGCTGGCGGTGCTGACCACCACCTCCGGCGGCGGTGCCCAGAGCGAGGGCGCGGCCACGGCTGCCGGCACCCCGGCCGACGGGCCGACGGGCTCCGGCGCCCCCGCCGACACCGGCGGCGGCGTGGTGGTGCCGGTGCTCACCAAGCTGGGCACCTCCCTAGCCGCCCTGCGCGCCGAGACCGCCCGCGCGCTCGAGGACCTGCCGCGACTCGGCGAGGGCTCGTCCACCGAAGGCGGGCAGCCGTCGGCCGAACTGCTGGCGGTGCTGCGCGAAGCGGAGAAGCACGCCAAAGACCTCGCCGACGAGTACGTCTCAACCGAGCACCTGCTGCTCGCGCTCGCCGAGGACAAGAGTCGCGCCGGGCAGGCGCTGCGCGCGGTGGGCGCCAGCGAGGACCGCCTGCTGGCGGCGCTGGCAGAAGTGCGCGGCCCACACCGCGTCACCGACCAGAGCCCCGAGGAGAAGTACCAGGCGCTCGAGCGCTTCGGGCGCGACTTCACGAAGCTCGCCGAGCAGGGGAAGCTCGACCCGGTGATCGGCCGTGACGAGGAGATCCGCCGCGTGATCCAGGTGCTGAGCCGCCGCACCAAGAACAACCCGGTGCTGATAGGCGAGCCGGGCGTCGGCAAGACCGCGATCGTCGAGGGGCTCGCGCAGCGGATCGTGGCGGGCGACGTCGCGGAGTCACTGCGCGAGCGGCGCGTGATCGCGCTCGACATGGGGGCGCTGATAGCGGGAGCCAAGTACAGGGGCGAGTTCGAGGACCGCCTGAAGGCCGTGCTCAAGGAGGTGAGCGAGGCCAAGGGCGGCGTGATCCTGTTCCTCGACGAGCTGCACACGATCGTCGGCGCCGGCGCGGCCGAAGGCGCGGTGGACGCCGCGAACCTGCTGAAGCCGATGCTGGCGCGCGGGGAGCTGCGCGCGGTGGGGGCCACCACGCTCGACGAGTACCGCAAGCACATCGAGAAGGACGCCGCGCTGGAGCGGCGCTTTCAGCCGGTGATGGTGGGCGAGCCCTCCGTGCAGGACACGATCGCGATCCTGCGCGGGCTGAAGGAGCGCTACGAGGTGCACCACGGCGTGCGCATCCAGGACAACGCGCTGATCGCCGCGGCGACGCTCTCCAACCGCTACATCGCCGACCGCTTCCTGCCCGACAAGGCGATCGACCTGATCGACGAGGCGGCGAGCAAGCTGCGGATCGAGATCGACTCGCTGCCGACCGAGATCGACGAGGTGGACCGCCGCACGATGCAGCTGGAGATCGAGCTGACCTCCTTGGCGAAGGAGACCGACGAGCCCTCCGCCGCCCGGCGGGCGGCGATCGAGCGCGAGCTGGCGGAGCTGAAGGAGCGCTCGGCGGCGATGAAGGCGCAGTGGCAGGCAGAGAAGCAGGCGATCCAGGGCGTGCGCGAGAAGAAGGCGCGCTTGGAGGAGGCGCGCGTGGAGGCCGAACGGGCCGAGCGCGCCGCGGATCTGCAACGCGCGGCGGAGCTGCGCTACGGCGAGATCCCAGCGCTGGAAAAGGAATTGGCCGTTTTGGAGGGGGGAGAGGAGGGCGCTCCCGCCGGCGCGCCCACGGCGGTGGAGCCGACCGCGGTGGACGCGGACGAGACGGCGGCGGGCGATATCCCGCACGGCGACGGGGCGGGCTCAGATCCAGGGGACACGACGGCCGCGCCAAGCGCGGGGCGGCGCCCGCAGTTCATCAAGGAGGAGGTGGACGCCGACGACGTGGCCGAGGTGGTGGCGCGCTGGACCCGCATCCCCGTCAGCCGCCTGCTGGAGGGCGAGGTGGAGAAGCTGATCCACATGGAGGAGCGCCTGCACGAACGGGTGATCGGTCAGGACGAGGCGGTGGAGGCGGTGGCCACCGCGCTGCGCCGCTCGCGCGCCGGCCTGCAGGACCCCAACCGCCCGATCGGCACGTTCCTGTTCCTCGGCCCCACGGGCGTCGGCAAGACCGAGCTGGCGCGGGCGCTGGCGGAGTTCATGTTCGACTCCGAGGAGGCGATGGTGCGCCTCGACATGTCGGAGTACATGGAGAAGCACGCCGTCTCGCGCTTGGTGGGTGCGCCCCCGGGGTATGTGGGCTACGAAGAGGGCGGCCAGCTGACCGAGGCGGTGCGCCGGCGCCCCTACTCGGTGGTGTTGCTGGACGAGATCGAGAAGGCCCACCCCGACGTGTTCAACACGCTGCTGGCGGTGATGGACGACGGCCGCCTCACCGACGGCCAGGGCCGCACGGTGGACTTCAAGAACACGGTGCTGATCATGACCTCCAACATCCACGTCGGCGGGGACCCGAGCGCCGACGGCGAGGTCGCCGGGGGGGTGGGCTCCGAGACCCTCGGCACCCCCTATGCGATGGGCGCGCCCCGCGCCGCGAGCGCGAGCGGCGCCGACGCCGTCGCGGCCGACGCAAAGCTGCGCGACTCGCTGCTGGCGCACTTCAAACCGGAGTTCGTCAACCGCCTCGACGACATCGTCCGCTTCCGGGCGCTCACCCGAGCGCAGATCGGCCAGATCGTCGATCTGCAAACCCGGCGCGTGATCGCCCGCGTGGGCGAGCGCGGCGTGGAGCTGGAGCTGACCAACGCCGCCAAGGAGCTGCTGGCGGAGCTGGGCTACGACCCCACCTACGGCGCGCGCCCGCTGCGCAGGGTGATCCAGAAGCAGCTGACCGACCGGTTGGCGCTGTCGCTGCTGGAGGGCAGCCTGCGAGCGGGCGATGCGATCCGCGTGGATGCCGTCGATGGGCGGCTCACGTTCGAACCAGTCGCAGCAGCCGCCATGACGGCAGGCTGAGGTCTAATCTGAAGCCCCTCCCATAAAAGTCCACGCCGGAGCGCCCGGCGCGGGACACGACCCGAGGAGGAGCCACATGCCGACATACATCATGCTCGCCAACCTCACCCCCGAGGGCGTGCAGACGGTGAAGAACAACCCCCAGCGCATCCACGAGGTCAACAAAGAGGTGGAGCAGCTGGGCGCGAAGGTGAAGGCGCAGTGGGCCACGCTGGGACGCTTCGACTTCGTCAACATCCTCGAAGCCCCCGATGAGCAGACGATGGCGCGCGTGTCGCTCGAGTTGGGATCGCGCGGGACGGTGCGCTACGAGACGCTCGCCGCCATTCCGGTGGACGACTTCATCGCCTCACTCGGATGAAGGTGCTCGTCGTCGGCGGCGGCGGGCGCGAGCACGCGCTCGTGCGCGCGCTCGCCCGCTCCCCCGAAGAACCCGAGCTGTTGTGCGCGCCCGGCAACGCCGGCATCGCCAAAGACGCGCGACTGCTCGACGTGGCCGCCGACGACGTCGAGGGGGTCGTCGGCGCGGTGGAGCGCGAGGGCATCCACTTCACGGTGGTGGGCCCAGAGGCGCCGCTGGTCGCCGGCCTGGTGGACGCGCTCGACAGCCGCGGTCACCTGGCGTTCGGGCCCTGCGCCGCCGCCGCGCGCTTGGAGAGCTCGAAGGCGTTCGCCAAGCAGCTGATGAACGAAGCGGGCGTGCCCACCGGGTGCTGGCGCCATGCGCGCACGCTGCAGGAGGGTGAGGCGGCGGTGGCGGAGCTGGCCGACCCCGGCGTGGTGGTGAAGGCCGACGGCCTCGCCGCCGGCAAGGGGGTGACGGTGGCCGATTCGCCCGAGCAGGCGCTGGCGGCGCTGCGCGAGATCTTCCTCGAGCGGCGCTTCGACACGGCGGACGACGGGGCGCAGCCAAGCGCGGTCGTCGAAGAGCGCCTGCACGGCAGGGAGCTGTCGCTGCTGGCGCTGTGTGACGGCAGAGCGGCGTGGCCGCTGGCGCCCGCGCGCGACTACAAGCGCATCGGCGACGGCGACCGGGGTCCCAACACGGGCGGGATGGGCGCCTACTCGCCGCTGGCGGAGCTGAGCGAGGAAATGGAGTGGCACCTCGCGCCGCTCGTGCACGAGCCGATCGTGCAACTGCTGCGCGAACGCGGGACCCCCTACCACGGCGTGCTGTACGCCGGGCTGATCCACACCGCAAAGGGACTGCGCGTGCTGGAGTACAACGTGCGCTTCGGCGACCCCGAGGCGCAGGCGCTGCTGCCGCGCCTGGAGTCGAGCCTGCTGAGCCTCCTGCTGCGCGCCGCGCGCGCCGGCGGGCTGAGCTGCCCGGAGGAAAGCGAGGAGGAGGTGATGTTCAGATGGTCGCCGCACGCCGCGGTGACGGTGACGCTCGCGAGCGCCGGCTACCCGGCGTCGGCCACCACGGGCGATCCGATCGCGGGGCTGGAGCGGGTGCCCGCCGACGTGGAGGTGACGCACGCGGGCACGGCGCGGCGCGATGGCGAGATCGTGACCGCCGGGGGACGCGTGCTGAACGTGACCGCGCTCGGCGCGGAGCTCGGCGGCGCCCGCGAGAGCGCGTATGCTGCGGCCGGAATGATCTCCTTCGCGGGCATGCAGCTGCGCCGCGACATCGCCGCCGCCACCGAGCCCGATCCCGAGCTGTGCGTCGTCGAGGAGTGGCTGCGAGATTGGTATGAGCCCGGCGCGAGCGCCGCCACGGAGCGCGAGCGTGGGTGACGTGACCCCGATCGCCACGCCGCTGACCGAGACGGAGGTGCGCGCGCAGCTGGAGGAGCTCGGCGTGGACGAACCGCGCGTGGGTATCGTGATGGGCTCCGAGAGCGACATGGAGAAGATGCGCAAGGCGGCGGATGAGCTGGAAAGCCGCGGCATCATGCACGAGCTGCGGGTGATGAGCGCACACCGCGAACCGGATGTGGTGGCGGAATACGCCAAGAACGCCAAGTTGCGCGGCCTGCGCGCGATCATCGCCGGCGCCGGCATCTCCGCCGCGCTGCCGGGCGCGGTGGCGGCGCACACCGAGCTGCCGGTGATCGGCGTGCCGCTCTCCGGCCGCCTGAGCGCGGCGGGCGGGCTGGACGCGATCCTCTCGATCGTGCAGATGCCGCCGGGCGTGCCGGTCGCATGCGTCGGGCTCGACAACGCCCGCAACGCGGCGATCCTCGCGGCACAGATAATCGCCGCCTGATGATCGACCGCTACACCAGACCAGCGCTCGGCGCGATCTGGAGCGACGAGGCGCGCATGGAGGCGTGGCGCGAGGTGGAGGTGGCGGCGTGTGAGGAGCTGCCGGGGCTGCTGGGGGACGGCAAGGGCCCCACCGAGGCCGACCTTGAGGCGATCCGCGAGGCGACGTTCACGGTGGCGGCGGTGAGCGAGCGCGAGCAGACGACCGACCACGACATGGCGGCGTTCGTCGACGTGCTCGCAGAGTCGGCCGGCGAGGCGGGCCGCTGGGTGCACTTCGGCCTCACCTCCTCGGACGTGCTCGACACGGCGCTCGCGTTGCAGTTGAAGGCGGCGGGCGAAGCGATCGTGCCGGGGGCGAGAGCGCTGCGCGACGCGCTGATCTCCCGCGCGCGGGAGCATGCAAGGACGCTGTGCATCGGGCGCACGCACGGCGTGCACGCCGAGCCGACCACGTTCGGCGTGAAGCTCGCGGGGTTTGCGTTCGAGGCGCACCGCAACGCAGGGCGGCTGGAGCGCGCGTTCGCGCAGGCCGCCGTCGGCGCGGTGTCGGGCGCGGTGGGCACGTACGCCGCCACCTCGCCCGAGTTCGAGCGGCGCGTGCTGGCGCGCCTCGGCCTGTCCGCCGAGCCGGTGTCGACGCAGGTGGTGGCGCGCGACCGCCACGCCGAGCTGCTCGGCGCGATCGCGCTCGCGGGGGCGGGGATGGAGCGCTTCGCGACCGAGATCCGCCACCTGCAGCGCACGGAGGTGCGCGAGGCGCAGGAGCCGTTCCGCGCCGGGCAGAAGGGATCGAGCGCGATGCCGCACAAGCGCAACCCGATCAAGGCCGAGCAGATCTCCGGTCTGGCGCGGGTGCTGCGCGGCAACGCGCAGGCGGGCCTCGAGAACGTGGCGCTGTGGCACGAGCGCGACATCTCCCACTCCTCGGTGGAGCGGATCGTGCTGGCGGGCTCGACCACGCTGATCGACTACATCCAGCACCGCGCCACCGCACTGGTGCAGGGCATGACCGTGGACGCGGAGCGGATGCGCGAGAACCTCGAGCTGACGTGCGGCGCGATCTTCTCCCAGCGTGTGCTGCTCGCGCTCGTCGAGAGCGGGGTGAGCCGCGACGACGCCTACTACGGCGTGCAGCGCGCCGCCCAGCAGGCGTGGGACACGCGCACCCCGTTGCGCGAGCTGCTCGCCGCCGACCCCACCACCGCGGGGCTCGACCTCGACGCGATCTTCGACTACGGCCACTATGTGCGGTATGCCGAGGAGATCGTGGGGCGGCTGGATGAGATCGCCTGACACCAGCTCGGTCGCCGGGGCGTGAGCGGCAGCCGGGCGAGCGCCCGGGACGCCGTTGCGCAAGGTCGCGCGCCCGCCGTGCCCGACGATAGAGTCAGGCGCACAATGACCGCGCTCGCCGACCTGCCCCTCCTCGCCAGCGGCAAGGTGCGCGAGCTGTACGACCTGGACGATAACCGGCTGCTGATGGTTGCCAGCGACCGCATCTCGACCTACGACGCGGTGCATCCGACGCCGATCCCGGACAAGGGCAAGGTGTTGACCGGCCTGTCGGTGTTCTGGTTCGAGCGGACGGGCCACATCGTCGCCAACCACCTTGTGTCCGCGACCGAGGGCGTTCCCGAGGAGGCCCGCGGGCGGGCACTCGTAGTCAAGAAGCTGGCGATGCTGCCCGTCGAGTGTGTAGCGCGCGGCTACATCACAGGGTCGGGCTGGAGCGAGTACCGGCGCTCCGGATCGGTGTGTGGGGTAGCTTTACCAGCTGGTCTGCGCGAGTCCGAGGAGCTGCCCGAGCCGATCTTCACGCCAACAACGAAGGCCGACGTCGGCCACGACGAGGCGATCGACTTCGAGCGCGCGGCGGAGCTGGTGGGCGACCGGGCCCTCGCTGAAGAGCTGCGGCGTGTCACGCTCGCGGTCTATCGGCAGGCCGCTGAACACGCCCGCGAGCGCGGAATCATCCTCGCCGACACGAAGTTCGAGCTCGGCCTGGATACCGGTGGCGCGCTGACGCTGGCGGACGAGGTGGTCACCCCAGACTCCTCTCGCTTCTGGCCGGCCGACGGGTACGAACCGGGTGGGAGTCAGCCGAGCTTCGACAAGCAGCCCGTGCGCGACTGGGCCGCCGGCACGGGCTGGGACAAGCGGCCCCCTGCGCCCGCGATCCCGGACGACGTCGTCGCTCAGACACGCGCGCGGTACATAGAGGCGTACGAGCGGATCACAGGCGAGCCCTTCCAGGCGTGGCTCGGTCGCACGAGCCCCGCCACCCAGCCCGCGGCGGCGATCGACGCGCAGGGCACGGCTTGAAAGCTCGCGTGCTGATCCGCCCCAAGACGGGCATCCTCGACCCGCAGGGCGAGACGGTGCAGCGCGCGCTGCCGGCGCTTGGTTTTATCGGCGCGGCGAACGTGCGCGTGGGCCGGTTGGTCGAGTTGGACGTCGAGGACCCGGCCCAGCTTGAGCCGATGTGCGAGAAGTTGCTCGCCAACCCGCTCGTCGAGGAGTACGAGGTCCAGTTGCTCGACGGCGGGAGCGGCTGATCCGGCTGTCTGGCGATGGACCTGACATGTGTAGGCACATCTACTCATGCACATGCTAGGGTGTGTATGTGTCACAGCTAACACGCCGAACACAGCTTCTGCTCGACGACGATCTGCACCAGCGTCTGCGCGAAACCGCGGCCCAGCGGGGCATCTCGCTCGGGGCATTGATCCGCGAGGCGATCGACGAAAAGCTCTCGCGCGTGCAGGGGGCACGCTCTGAAGCGTTCGCAAAACTGCTCGCCGCGCCACCGATGCCCGTCGACGACTGGCCGGTGATGAAGAAGCAGATGATCGAAGACATGAATGCCGGTGGCATGAGCATCCTCGACACGTACGACACGCACGACTGACCCGCGGGTGCGTCGCTTCCTCTTCGACACGGGCGTGTTCATCTACGCGCTCGGTGGCGAGCACCCCTATCGTGAACCCTGTCGCGCCATCATGCACGATGGCCAGCTGGGGCTCCTCGCCGCGGAGGCAAGCGTAGAGCTGATTCACGAGTTCACTTATGTGAGGCTCAGGCAGGGCGTCACTCGTCGCGCAGCTGTCGCGGATGCACGCGACATCGCCGGCACGTCCCGGTTGCACGTGGTCGAGCCGGCCGACATGGAGCGCGCACTGGATCTGTGGTGCGAGCATGAACGGCTCGACGTGCGCGACGCGATCTTCGCGGCGCAAGCACTGAATCGCGGCATCGACGCGATCCTCAGCCCCGACCGGGGCTTCGACGGGATTCCCGGATTGGAGCGCATCGACCCGGCCGACGCCACGGCGGTCGCCTCGCTGACGGCTCGATGAAGTTCGGCATCCTCCAGTTCCCGGGCAGCTGCGACGAGGTGGACGCGCTGCGGGCCGCGCGCCGCGTGGGGGACGCGGAGCTGATCTGGCACGGCGAGCGCGATCTCAAGGAGGCTGACGCGATCGTCGTGCCCGGCGGTTTCTCCTACGGCGACTACCTGCGCGCCGGGGCGATCGCGCGGTTCGCCCCGGCGATGGAGTCGGTGATCGCGTTCGCGCGCAGCGGCGGGCTGGTGCTGGGGATCTGCAACGGCTTTCAGGTGCTGTGCGAGGCGCGCCTGCTGCCGGGGGCGCTGCTGCCGAACGCCAACCTGCGCTTCATCTGCCGGCAGGTCGCGCTCGAGGTGGCGAACCCCGCGAGCGCGTTCACGTGCGCCTGTGGAGAGGGGGAGGAGGGAGCGGGGCGGGCGCTCCCCGCGCGCACCCTGAGCATCCCCGCGAAGCACTCGTGGGGTCGTTACCACGCCGACGAGCCGACGCTCGACGCGCTCGAACGCAACAACCAGGTGGTGTTGCGCTATACGCACGGCGAGAACTTCAACGGCTCGCTGCGCGACATCGCCGGCGTGCAGAACGAGGCGGGGAACGTGTTCGGGATGATGCCCCACCCCGAGCACGCGGTGGACCCGCTCACCGGCTCGACCGACGGGCTGTGCATCTTCGAGTCGATGCGCCTCGAGGTGGAGGGCGTCCATGCCTGAGAGCACGGAGGGGCCGGTGGGGGCAGCCGCCGGTGGAGCGCCGCCGCCGCCCACGGGCCGCGCGGTCGCCGAACGACAGGCAGGCCGGCTGGGATCACCCTCAGCCGCGAACCCACCGCCCACCGTCGAGGATGCGCTCGCGCTCGGCCTCACCCGCGCCGAGCACGCGCTGATCTGCGCGCACCAGGGCGGCCCGCCCAACCAAGTCGAGCTCGCGATGTACTCGCTGCTATGGAGCGAGCACTGCGCGTACAAGCACTCCAAGAAGCTGCTGCGCACGCTGCCGACGGAGGGGCCGCACGTGGTGATGGGGCCCGGCGAGAACGCCGGCGCCGTCGATGTCGGCGGCGGGCTGGTGTGCGCGTTCAAGGTGGAGTCGCACAATCACCCGAGCGCCGTCGAGCCCTTCCAGGGGGCGGCCACCGGGGTCGGGGGCATCCTGCGCGACATCTTCGCGATCGGCGCGCGCCCGATCGCGGTGCTCGACTCGCTGCGCTTTGGTGACGTGCGGACAGGCGCCGGCGCCGCGCCGGGCACGCCCGCCCCTCCCCCTCCTCCCCCCACCCCATCCGCTGAGAACACTCCCCCGGCGCCGCCCGCCGCGCTCGCGTCCGACCGCGCGCGCTACCTGCTCGACGGCGCCGTCGGCGGCATCGGCCACTACGGCAACTCGATCGGCGTGCCGACGGTCGGCGGCGAGGTGTATTTCGAGGGGCCCTACGCGCAGAGCTGCCTGGTGAACGCGATGGCGCTCGGGCTGTGCGAGCGCGGGCGGCTGGTGCGCAGCGCGGCGGCGGGACCCGGCAACACGGTGGTGCTGTTCGGCGCCTGCACCGGACGCGACGGGATCGGCGGGGCCTCGGTGCTGGCCTCCGCGGAGCTCGGCGAGGCCGACGAGCACAAGCGCCCCACCGTGCAGGTCGGCGACCCGTTCGCGGAGAAGAAGCTGCTGGAGTGCACGCTTGAGCTGTTGGAGCGGGGCCTCCTGGTCGCGCTGCAGGACCTCGGCGCCGCCGGACTCACCTCCTCGGCCTCGGAGATGGCGTCCAAGGGCGAAGTGGGCATCGACATCGACGTGTCACGTGTCCCCCTGCGCGAGCCGGGGATGGAGCCGTTCGAGATCATGGTGTCGGAGTCCCAGGAGCGGATGCTGTGTGTGGTCGCGCCGGAGGAGGTTGCGGCGGTGCTGGCGCTGTGCGAGAAGTGGGAGGTCGGCGGCGCGGCGATTGGCACGGTCACCGATGCGCACCGGATGCGCGTGTTCGACGGCGAGCAGCTCGTGGGGGACATGCCGGTGCGTGCTTTGGTGGACGAGTGCCCGCTGTACGACCTGCGCCCGGCGCGGCCCACCGAGCCGATCTACGCCACGCCGGCGCCCACGCTCGCGCCCGACGCCTCCCCGCGCGAGACGCTGCTGGCGTTGCTGGCGTCGCCCAACATCGCCTCGCGCCGTCCCCTCTTCGAGCAGTACGACGCGATCGTGCAGTCTCGCACCGTGCGCCGCCCGGAGCAGGCCGACGCGGCGGTGCTGATGCTGCCCCCCGAATCCCACCTGGCCGGCGCGGAGGGCGAGGTGAGGGGAGGGGAGGAGGAGAATGGGTTCGCCGGGCCCATGCCGGCGCTCGCCGTGAGCATCGACGGCAACGGCCGCCGCGTGGCGGCCGATCCCTACCGCGGCACGGTGGAGGCGGCGCTCGAGTGCGCCGCCAACCTCGCGTGCGCCGGCGCGGAGCCGCTCGGCGCCACCAACA
>DATMMB010000274.1:0-4014 GCA_035569895.1 Solirubrobacteraceae bacterium
GCCGAGCTCGGTGCCGAATACTGGTATCGCAACACCCGCCAAATGGTGTGTTTCGCGGACACGGTTCGCGCGCTGGTGGGGGCGGGGCGCTGCACGTTCATCGAGGTGAGCCCCCATCCACTGCTGTCGTTCGCACTGCAGGAAGGGATCGATGTTCTGGGCGAGCCGGAACGCGGCGACTGCGTGGTGGGCACGCTGCGCCGCGGGGAGCCGGCCCGCGCGCGCTTCACGATGTCGCTCGCCGAAGCGTGGGTGCGCGGGGCGGACGTCGACTGGCAGAAGCTGTTCGCCGGTGACGGCTCGCAGCGGCTGACGCTGCCCACCTATCCCTTCCAGCGCGAGCGCTACTGGATCGGCGGGATGGCGGCGGGCGCCGGCGACGCGCTCGCCGCCGGACAGGAGACGGTCGAGCATCCCCTGCTGGGCGCCGCGGTGACGCTGGCTGACGAGCGCGGTCTGGTGTTGACCGGGCGCCTCTCGCAGCAGACGCATGGGTGGCTGGCCGACCACCGCGCGGCGGGGGTGGTGCTGCTGCCTGGAACCGCCTTTCTCGAGCTCGCTCTGTACGCCGGCTCGCGTGTCGGTTGTGCGTGGGTGAGGGAGCTGCTTCTGCAGGCGCCGCTGGTGCTGCCGCAGGACGCCGCGGTGCAGCTGCAGATCATCCTCGCGGGGCTCGACGAACGGGGCGAGCGCTCGATCGAGCTCTTCGCTCGCCGGGAGCCGGAGGCCGAGGCGATCTCACCCGACCCGGGAGGATGGGTGCTGCATGCGCGGGGCGTGCTCGCCGGGGATGCGGCGGCAGCCGGCGGGAAACACGCGGCGCGAGGGGCAAGCGCCGGCGAGCCGGCCGGCGAGGAGCGGCGCGACGTGGCGCCGCCACTGGCTGGCGAGTGGCCACCGGTCGGGGCGGAGGCGCTCGACCTCGAGCTGTTCTACGACCAGGCCGCGGCGCGGGGACTCGAATTCGGACCGCTCTTCCAGGGGTTGCGTGCGGTATGGCGCCGGGGAGCGGAGCTGTTTGCCGAGGTCTCGCTCGCGCCCGAGCTGCGCGGCGAGGCCGAGCGGTTCGGCGTGCACCCGGCGCTGCTCGACGCCGCGCTGCATCCGCTGGGCGCATCGCTGCTCGGCGATCGCGACGGGCCGGCAGGCGCCGGCGAGGAGGCGTGGCTGCCGTTCTCGTGGAGCGAGGTGGAGCTGCACGCGCGCGGCGCCGGCGCGCTGCGGGTGCGGCTCGGGCCTGCCGGAGAGCCGGCGGGGAGCGACGAGCCCTCCCCGGATGGCACGGCGTCGCTGAGCGTTTGGGACGCCACCGGCGCACCGGTGGCGACCGTGGGCGCGCTGGCGATGCGCGCCCTCTCGCTGCGACAGCTCGCCGGCGACCACGCCGGGTCTCATCGGACGCTGTTCCTCCCCGAATGGAGGCCGCTGCGGAGAGCCGACCCCGCTCCCGCGCGCCGGCGGGCGGCGGTGCTGGGCGAGGCCGGCGCGCTCACCGCGGCGCTGCGCGGGAGCGGGCCGCAAGTCGAGTCCCACGGCGGGCTCCGTGAGCTGGCAGCGGCGCTCGACGCCGGCGAGGAGCTTCCCACCGTCGTGTTCGCCGAGTGTCTGGGCGAGGACGGGTGCCTGTCCTCGCCGGACGGGGAGCACCACGCCGGTGTCGCGCCGTACTCCGGCGATGGCGCCGACTGCTCGACCGAGGGCGTGGCGGCTGCCGCGCACACGGCGCTCGACCAAACGCTCGGATTGCTGCAGCATTGGCTGGCCGACGAGCGCTTCGCGGACGCGCGGCTGGTGCTGGTCACGCGCCGGGCCGTCGCCGCGGCAGGCGAGGAGGATGTGCCTAATATGCCGCTGGCGCCGGTGTGGGGCCTGGTGCGCTCGGCGCAGCTCGAGCATCCGGGCCGCTTCGTGCTGGTCGATGTGGACGGCGAGCAGGCCTCGTGGGATGCGCTGCCGGGCGCGCTCGCCCAAGCAGAGCCTCAGCTCGCGCTGCGCGCGGGCGAGCTGTTGGCGCCCCGCCTGGTGCGGGCGGCCCGTGCCGACACGCCGCAGGCCGCGGCGAGCGCCGCGACTGAGCTGGCGGGCACCGTGCTGATCACCGGTGGCACCAGCGGGCTGGGCGCATTGATCGCCAGGCATCTGGTCGCCCAAGGAGCTTGCAGTCTGCTGCTCGCCAGCCGTCGTGGCGCGCAGGCGCAGGGCGCGCTCGAGCTGCAGGCGGAGCTGGCGGGGCGCGGCGCGGAGGTGAGGCTCGCCGCGTGCGACGTGAGCGACCGCACACAGCTGCAGTCGCTGCTTGCGTCCGTGCCCGCGCAGCGACCGCTGTGCGGCGTCGTGCACGCCGCGGTGGCGCTCGACGATGGTGTGATCGGCTCGCTCACGCCGGCGCGCCTGCGCATGGCGCTGGCCGCAAAGGCCGACGCGGCTTGGCACCTGCACGAGCTGACCGCGCAGCAGCCGCTCGCGATGTTCGTGCTGTTCTCGTCGATCGCCGGTCTCCTCGGCGGCGCCGGCCAGGGCAGCTACGCCGCCGGCAACGCATTCCTCGACGCGCTCGCCGCGCACCGGCGCGCACGGGGCATGCCGGCGTGCTCGATCGCGTGGGGGCTATGGGATCTGGTGGGGGGCCAAGCTGCCGACGAGCGGTTGCGCTCGGCCGATCTGGCGCGACTTGCGCGTAGTGGGGTGCTGCAGCTCTCAGAGGAGGAAGGGCTCGAGCTGTTCGACCTGGCGCGCCAGCTCGATCGGCCGCTGATGGTCGCTGCGCGGCTCGACCTCGCCACGCTGCGCGCGAACGCCCGCACTGGTGCGCTGCTGCCGCTGCTGGGCGAGCTCGTGCCCGTTGGCGCCCGCGGCGCCGCGCAGGAGGCGGCCCAGGCGCGGCGCCTGCGGGCGGCGCCGGCAGGCGAGCGCATGCACGCGGCGCTCGAGGTGGTGCGCGGGGAGGTGGCGACCGTGCTCGGATACGGCTCCGCGCGGGCAATCGATCCGCAGCGCCCGTTCAAGGAGCTTGGCGCCGATTCGCTGACGGCGGTCGAGCTGCGCAACCGGCTGAGCGCGATCGCTGGCGTGCGACTGCCCGCCACCGTGGTGTTCGACTGCCCCACCTCGGCGGCGCTCGCCGAGCGCCTGCTGCGCGAGCTCTTCCCCAACGTGGCCGCGGCGCCCGAGCTCGAGCCGGAGGAGGCCACCGCGCGCAGGGCTTTGGCGACGATTCCGCTGGAGCGCCTGCGCGAGACGGGTCTGCTGCAGGCGCTGCTGGAGCTCGCCGACAGCCGAGCGGGGGTGCCGGCGGATGCCGAGGATCGCAGCCGCGAGATCGACGCGATGGATGTGGAGCGTCTCGTGGCGATGACGATCGACGGCGGTGGCGCTCACGGCGCCGGCCCCAGGGCGGGCGCACGCGATCCGCAGGCGTCCGGCGCGCATGCTCCGAGCGCCGCCGCGCATGACGGGGAGTCCTCCAACGGCGCGGGCGTGGTGCGCGAGACAGAGGCGGGAGGCTGAGCGTGGCGGTAGCCGGCGAGCGGGTGGTCGAGGCGCTGCGCGCCTCGCTGAAGGAGACCGAGCGGTTGCGCGCGCAAAACCAGCGGCTGCTGGTGGCCTCGCGCGAGCCGATCGCGATCGTCGGCATCGGCTGCCGGTATCCGGCGGGGCCGGGCCGCTCGGCCTCCTCGCCGCAGGAGCTGTGGCGGCTGGTGCGCGACGGCGTCGACGCGATCTCCGAGCTTCCCGACGATCGCGGGTGGGATCTCGAGCACCTGTACGACCCGGAGCCCGGGCACCCCGACCGCAGTTATGTGCGCCACGGGGGATTTCTGCCCGAGGCATGCGAGTTCGATGCCGAGTTCTTCGGCATCAACCCCCGCGAGGCGGCGCTGACCGATCCCCAGCAACGGCATCTGCTGGAAGCCGCATGGGAGGCGATCGAAGACGCCGGGATCGACCCGTTCGCGCTGCGCGGCAGCCGCACGGGCGTGTTTGCGGGGGCGATGTATCACGACTACGGCCTCG
>DATMMB010000275.1:0-7648 GCA_035569895.1 Solirubrobacteraceae bacterium
GAAGGTGATCAGCTGCCCGGCGAACGAAGGGTCGGTCATCGACTCCTGGTAGCCCGACATGCCGGTCGTGAACACCACCTCGCCGACCGCAGGCGCGTCCGCCGCGCACGCCTCGCCCTCGAAGCGCGCGCCGTCCTCCAGCAGCACGTATGCGGACGGGCGGGTCACAGGATCAGCTTTTGGACGGCTTTGAACTCCGGCGTGCCGGCGCGCTCAAGCAGCTCGAAGAGCGCGGCCTCGACGGTGGTGACGACCGCGCCGGCGCGCTGCATCCGCTCCAGACCGCGCTCGTAGTCGAGCGTGTGGCGCGATCCCACCGCGTCCGCCGGCACGTGCACCTCGACGCCGCGCGCGAGCAGGTCGTGCACAGTCTGCGACACGCACACATGCGTCTCGATCCCGCACACCACCGCCTGCTTGCGCGCGTGGAGATCGAAGCCCGCGGCGCGCGCGGCCGAGAAGACGCTCTTCTCGATCACCGGCTCGTCCTCCAGGCCGACCTCCGGCGCGGTATGGCCGAGGCCCTTCGGGTACTGCTCGCTGACGAGCGCCGGCAGCCCGAGGATGCGCGCGGCCTGCGCCAGCTTCGCGCAGGCACTCGCCACGCGGGCGAACGACTCGTACGGGCGAAATGCCTCCTGCACGTCCACGACGACCAGCGCGGCGCGCTCGCGGGCGAGCAAGCTCATGCGGCGACCGCGGTGAGGGACGGTGCGCGGTATGCGACCGCACCGGCCGCGACAGTCAACAGCACCCTGCCGCGCAGGCGTCGCCCGGCGAAGCAGCAGGCGGCGGAGCGGCTCTGCCAGCCGTGCTCGCCGGCGGTCCATTCGGCGTCGAGGTCGACGAGCGCGATGTTGGCGTCGGCGCCCAGCGCGAGGGTCGCCCGCGGCAGGTCAAAGAGGGCCGCGCCGGCGGTCATCCGCGCCACGAGCACGTCGAGGCTGAGCACGCCCGGTAGCACGAGCTCGGTGTACAGCGCCGCGAACGCCGTCTCCAGGCCGGTGGTGCCCATCGGCGCCTGCACGAACGGCGCCGCCTTCTCCGCGTCTGCGTGCGGCGCGTGGTCGGTGGCGACGCAGTCGATCGTGCCGTCGCGCAACCCCGCCACCAGCGCGTCGCGGTCAGCCGCGCTCGCCAGCGGCGGGTTCATCTTCGCGCGTGTGTCCAACTCGCGCACGGCATCCTCGGTCAGCAGCAGGTGGTGGGGCGTCGCCTCCGCGCTCACCGCCACCCCGCGCGCCTTCGCCTCCGCGACCGCCCTCACCGACGCGGCGCAGCTGAGATGCTGAAAGTGCACGCGCGCGCCCTCGCAGCCGGCGATCACCGCATCGCGCGCGACCATGCTCGCCTCGCTCGCGCAGGGGATCCCGGGTATCCCCAGCTCCGCGCTGAGCGCGCCCTCGTGCATCGCCCCGCCGCGCGAGAGCGAGCGATCCTCCTCGTGCAAGGCGATCGTCCCACCGCACTCGCGTTGGCGCCGCAGTGCCTCGCGCAGCACGCCGGCGTCCGCGACCGGGTGGCCGTCGTCGGTGAAGCCGAGCGCGCCCAGCTCGCGCAGCGCGCCCATCTCCGTCAGCTGCGTACCGCCGAGGCCGCGGGTGAGCGCCGCCAGGTTGCCCACCGGCACGTGCGCCTGCGCGGCGGCCGTGTCTCGCACGGAGCGCAACACCTCGGGCGCGTCGATCGGCGGGGTGGTGTTGGGCATCGCGATCACCGCCCCGTACCCGCCGGCCGCCGCGGCGCGGGTGCCGCTCGCGATGTCCTCCTTGTGCTCCTGCCCGGGGGTGCGCAGGTGCACGTGCGGGTCGAAGAACGCCGGCAGCGCGTACAGGCGGCCCTCAGCGTCGACGACCTCCGCACCGTCGGGCGCAAGCGTTCCCGACGCCCCCAGCCGCGCGACCGCGCCGCCGCGCACCAGCAGGTCGTGACGGGCGTCGATGCGCGCCGCCGGGTCGAACAGGTGGACATCCCGCAACAGCAACTCGGCGGGCGGGGTTGGCGAACGGAATAGCGCGGGCGCGCTCAACGTGCGCCCACCCGGCGGGGCGTCGGTTCGGTGCGGTCGATCAAGCTCATTGCATTATCGACGACGCCACCAAGTTTGCGTCCTGCGGCGCCTTCCCCTCCGAGTCCTCCTGCCCGCCGTTCTCCGTGGCGGCCTCGGCACCGCCTCCACCGACGAGCGTCGCACGGCTCGACCACCGCACCAGCTGCGCCGGCGCGCGCTCGGGGAAGGGGATCTCCACCGTGTCGAAGTCGCGGGCGATCTCGGTGGTGGGAAACACCGCGCGCGCCTCCTCGCGCAGCTCACGCCCGGCGTAGCGCGTGGAGAGGTGGGTGAGGATCAGCATCCTCGCCTGAGTGTCGCGTGCCAGCGCGGCCGCCTGGCGCGCGGTGCTGTGGCCGGTGTGGCGCGCGCGCGCTGCCTCCTCCTCGGTGAACGTCGCCTCGTGCACCAGCACGTCCGCCTGGTAGGCGGCGATCGCGAGCGCCTCGCAGGGGCGGGTGTCGCCGGAGATCACCACCTTGCGGCCCTCGCGCGTAGGGCCCACCACCTGCTCAGGCGCAACCCCCGCGACGGTTTCGCCGCGCACCAGCCGCCCGAAGTCCGGGCCCGGCTTCACGCCGAGGCGCTCCGCCAGCGCGGGGTCCAGCTCGCCGGGGCGCGCGTCCTCGACGATCGCATACCCGATCGCGGCTCTGCCGCCATGATCGACGGGGACCGCGGCAATGCGATACCCGTCGCGCTCCAGCGCCTCGCCCGGCGCGAGCTCCTCGATCCCGAGCTCGTAGGGCAGCCGCCGCCCATAGATAAAGCGCGTTTCAGCCATCAGCTGGTGGAGACCCGGCGGGCCGTGCACGGTCAACGGCTGCTCGCGGTCACGCAGCGCGAACGACTTCAACATCCCCGGCAGCCCCAGCCAATGGTCGGCGTGGAAGTGGGTGATGAACACGCACTCCACGTCCGCCAGCCCCACCGAGCGCAGCAGCTGGCGCTGGGTGCCCTCGCCACAGTCAAACAGCAGGCGCTCGCCGCCGCGACGCAGCAGGATGGCGGGCAGCCCGCGCCGGGCGCTCGGCACCGAGCCGCCGGTGCCCGCGAAGAACAGCGACATGTCCATGGGTTGCTACGGTAGCGGCGCGAGGGCCGGGCGCGAGGGCCGGGCGAGCGCGGTGGGTGAGTGACGCACTTGCGCGAGCGGATACGCTATGGCCAGACGTCAACCAACGGCGGCGTCGCCGGCGCCCGTAGCTCAGTGGATAGAGCGCTTGCCTCCGGAGCAAGAGGTCGCACGTTCGAATCGTGCCGGGCGCGTAGCCGGTGTAGCCTACGCGCATGCCCGCAAGCTGGCCGGCGCTGCCTTACGCCGAGTGGCGCGAGACCTGTGACACGCTGCACGCCCACACACAGGTGCTCGGCAAGCTGGCGGCGAAGCTCGCGCCGCCCGAGCCGCAGCTGCAGCACGCGGCGCTGCGGCTGACGGCGCGCGGCTGGGAGACGCTGCCGCTGCCCGCTCCTGACGGATCGGGCGTGTTCGCCGTAGTGCTCGACCTGCGCACCCACGCGGCGCTTGTCGAGCATAGCGGCGGAAAGGCGCGCCGCGTGGCGCTCGCGCCCGACCGGCCGGTTGGGGAGGTGACGCGCGCAGTGCTGGCGGCCGTCGGCGAGCTGGCGGGGCCGGTCGCGATCGACCCCACGCCGCAGGAGGTCGCCTGGAGCGCACCGTTGGACGAGGATGAGGAGCACACCCGCTACGACCCCGCGGCGGTCGCCGCCTACTTCGCCGCGGCCATCGAGGCGGCG
This sequence comes from Solirubrobacteraceae bacterium, assembly GCA_035569895.1. Lineage (GTDB taxonomy): Bacteria > Actinomycetota > Thermoleophilia > Solirubrobacterales > Solirubrobacteraceae > Palsa-744. The sequence continues at coordinate 3,809 of DATMMB010000275.1, forward strand.
ATCGTGCTCGCGGCGTTCCGCGCCCCCTTCCGCGGGCGCTCGACACCCGTGAATGCCTGGTGGGGCTCGTTCGACCTCGCCGTCAACCTCTTCTCCGGGCAGCCGGCCCACCCGCCGTCAGGCGACTTCATCATGCGCAATGCGATGGACGCCCAGGAGTTCGCCGTTGGATGGTGGCCGGGCGACGCGCGCCACGAACGCGCGGCCTTCTACGCCTACGCCCACCCTGCACCCGAGGGCTTCGCGGCGGCCGTGCTGGCGCCCGCCGCCGCGCGCTGGGAAGGGACGCTCGGCGAGTACGTGCTCGACTGGCGGGACATCCGCTCCGACCCCGACCCGCGGGCGCGGGCGCTGGAGTTCGCGCGCTCGGCGTTCCGCCATACCTGCACGGTGTGCGAATGGGAGCCGGCGCTGCTCGCGAGCGCCGAGGGCCGGCCGCCGCCGGTTGTCTGAGAACGAGCTACTTGTGCTTCCAGCTGGCGGTATACGTCTCCGCGTAGGAGAGGCAGCCTTTCTTGGTCTTCAGGCTCGGGATCACCACCGTCCCGGTGACTTTGGTACCGGAGAACCTGCCGGTCACCTTGCCCTGCTTCGCGGGGATGCTCGGCACCTCGCCTTTGAACTTGGCAGTGACCGCGAAGCGCCCATTCTTGATCCGCGCCCCGAAGATCTCTGGTTCGAAGCCGGGGCCGCCCCCCTGGCCGCACTTGCCGTCGTAGCCGATCGCGGTCTTGAAGCCCAGCACCCCGGTGCCGCCCTTCGCCACCTTGAGCACGACGGGCCCTTTCTCGGAGTTGGTCCCTTCGTAGGTGCCGGCCTTGGGGGCCTCCGTGGCGGCCAGCGCCACCGCGGCGAGCAGGAGCGAGATGACCAGCGCGGCGGCCGTCATCCGGCGCACGCGCCCGCCGCGGGGGTGGCTCGCTCGATCTGAAGAGGTTGGCGTCTCCTGCATCTGCTCGATCCTTTCGTTGGCTCCACCCGGCCTTCGGAGCGCCGCCCTGGCAGACTAGGGGCTGTGTCAAGCACTGTCAACTCGTTGGCGCATCCGCCCGACGCGCCGCCGGCCGCCCTGAAACGGATCTTCCGCGATGCCCGTCGCGACCCCGAGCTTGCCGTGCTGGAGGGGCTGCACGCGCTCAAGCACGCGCTGCGCTTCGGCGCGCAGGTGCTGCACACGGCGGTGCTCGCCCCCGAGCGGCTGCGCGCGCTTGCCGATGCGTTGGCGCCCGACGTGAGCGAGCCGATTCTCGCCGACGCCCAAGCGGTGCCACCCGATGTGTTCGCCACACTCGCGCCGCTGGCGCCCGCGACAGGCGTGATCGCGATCGCGCGGCGCCCATCCTGCGACGTGGAGGCGCTCCTCGCCGCGGAGCGGCCGGCGCCGGTCGTGCTGCTGGAGTCGCCGTCCGACCTCGGCAACATCGGCGCCTGCGTGCGCGTGGCCGCAGCCGCCGACGCCGCCGGGGTGCTGACGACGGGGATCCACGACCCGTGGGATCCGGCCGCCCTGCGGGGCGGCGCCGGGTTGCACTTCGCGCTGCCGGTCGCGCGGCTCGGCGAGGATGCGCTGGAATGGATCGGCGAGCGGGGCCGCCCAGGAGCAGTCGAGCGACCGGTGGGCGACGCGCGCATAGTCGGACAGCCGGCCGACCGGCCGACGGTGGAGGGCGAGGTGATAGGTCGTCGCCGGCTGGTGGCGCTCGACCCCGACGGCGAGCCGCTGCGCCCGCACGACTTGCCCGCGCGTGCGGTGCTCGCGTTCGGCGCCGAGCGCCAGGGGCTCTCGCGGGAGCTGCTCGAACGTGCCGACGCGCGCGTCAGCCTGCCGATGCGGGAGGGCGTCTCGAGCCTCAACCTCGCCACCTCGGTCGCCGCCGTGCTCTACAGCCGGCGGCTGGTGAGCGCAAGCGCAGCACGCTGAGGTTGGATCCACCGATCCACGGGGTCGCACCGGGCACGGCGGCCTGATGTGCAGCCCGTGATAGGTGGATTGCGGCTTGAGCCGCGTCCGCTTTCGGACGGAGGGAAGCCATACGTAGTTGCCCGCACGTCGGTCGGTGGGCGTAGGCTGCCAGACGACCCGCCATGCCCCCGCTGATCCCGCCCGATCACACGCTCCCGATCGCCGCCGCGCTCGCGCTTGAAGACACCGTGCAGATCGTGCCGGTCGCGCTGCTGATGGGGGTGTACGCGCGACGGGCGCGGGCGCTCGCCGGCAGCGAAGAGCGCGTGCCGCGCTGGCGCCAAGCGTGCTTTCACGCCGGCTGCCTCACGATCGCGGGCGCGCTGCTCGGGCTCAGCGAGGTGGGCGAGCAGCTGCTGGTTGCGCACATGGTCCAACTGCTGCTGATCGGCGTTGTCGCGGCGCTGCTGCTCGTGCTGGGCCTCACCGCACCGATCCTGCTGGCCGATCAGTCGACTGCATCGGATCGACGATCGGCCGAGGTCTTCGGGCGGCTGCGCGTGCTCACCAATCCGCTGATCGCCCTACCGATGTGGGCGGTCTGCGTCAGTGTTTGGCACCTGCCCGGGCCCTACCAATCGGCGCTTGAACATCCCGGCGTGCACGTGCTGCAGCACGCCACGCTGCTCGCCTGCGGTGTGAATCTCTGGATGTGCCTGTTTGGGCCGCTGCCGGCGCCGGGCTGGTTTGGCAACCTCGGCAGGCTGCTCTACATCGCGGCGGTGGGGCTCCTCGCGGCGGCGCTCGGCAACCTCCTGCTGTGGTCGGACGTGGTCTTCTATCCCTTCTACCTCGACGGGGACTCAGCGCACAGCGTCTCACCGATCGCCGATCAGAACCTCGCGGGCGCGGTGCTGGTGATCGAGGCCACCCTCTTGACGATCGGCCTCTTCGGCTGGTTGTTCGTGCGCACCGCGCGGGAGGCACGGGAGCGAGAGGCGCTGCTCGAGCTCGCCTCGGCGCATGGGCTGTCGCTCAGCGACAAGCGCGCCGCCCGAGCAGTGTCCACCGGGCGCGGGGCGGAGCTACGGCAGCGACTCGAAGGACGGATCGAAGCCGAGAGAGTATCGGCACCACCCACTGCCGCGCCCGACACTATCCTGTGAACATGTGCGTCGGTTGCGCAATGGCTGCCGCCTCCGCTGCCAGCGGGTTTCGGAGTTGGCTGCAGACACACCACATGGGGTGGCTCACCCCGCGCAGGATGCGCGCGCTCACGATCGCCGCGATGTGCGCCGCCGGGCTGGTGTCGACGATCGGCGTCAGCGGCTCCACGCCACCGGCGCCCGCAGCCGCACACCACAACACGCGCCTGCGCTAGCAGCACACGCCAGCTAGGCGTCGTAGGCCAAGCGATACAGGGACACAGAGAGCGTGGCGTGCTTCGCCCGCGAGCGACCGAGGACGCAGTAGCCCGCCGGCATACGACGCCCTAGCCTCCGGCGACGGCGGGGAGGATCGTTAGCTCCGCGCCGTCGTCGACCGGGGTGGCGAGGCCGTCGAGGAAGCGGATGTCCTCGCCGCCGAGGTAGACGTTCACGAAGCGTCGCAAGCCGCCGTCGTCGTCGGCGATGCGCCCGCGCAGCTCGCCGTAGCGGTCGAACAAGCTGTCGAGCACCTCCTGCACGGTGGCGCCGTCGAGCTGCGCCTCGCTCGCGCCTTCAGCCGCCGCGCGCAACTGTGTGGGGATCTTCACGACGACGCTCATCCGACCGCCACCGCCTCGGGCACGCGCGCCTCGAAGTCCTCCACGGTGGGTGCGATCGTGTGCGTGGTGAAGGTGTCGCGCACCGCGTCGAGCGTCTTCAGGCCGTCGCCCGTGATGACGAGCACGACGCGCTCGTCGGGGTCGATCTCGCCGCGCTCGGCAAGCTTCG
>DATMMB010000276.1:0-13197 GCA_035569895.1 Solirubrobacteraceae bacterium
GTACTCGGCGTGCTGTTGAGCGCCGGGATCACGGTGGCTGCTCCAACCGCCTCGGCTAAGGTCGTCATTGGCCAGAGCATCGCCGGCGTCAAGCTCGGGGCGACCGAAGCTCAGGTTCGGCGACTGGTCGGCAAGCCGTCCGCGTGCGAGCCTTGCAGCAAATCGGAACGTCTATGGCGCTATGCGCGAGGCTTCGAGGGCATCATCATCTTTGACAGCGCTGGCCGGGTGAAGGGCATGTGGACGGGCTCAGAAGCCCAGGCCACGAGCAAGGGGATACATGCCAACGGGTTCAGCGGCACCGGCCACGGCTCCTCGCTCGCTGAAATCAAGCAGGCGTACCCGAGCGCGAAGTGCGAAGAAATGCCGAACTCCGATGGCTATGCTACTTGCGACCTCATATCCCACTACCACGGCCGCAAGGTTGATACCAACTTTCTGATCAAGGCCGCGTCTGCCGGTGTGGCGGAGATTGCGGTGGATTTTGTGTAGGTTTGGGCGAGTCACTCTGCTAGCCAGCAGCCTGCCGTTTGTCGCCAGCAGCCCTCTCTCCTTCGCGTCGAGCACGTCTAGCGTCCCTTATGACTTGTAACTCATGGATAAAGGATGGTTCATACGAGGCTACCTCGGGAACCTGCTGTAAGAGTATCTGTCCGATTGATCGCAGGGCTTCTACTGCCACATCAAGACTGCCTGCGGCTTCAAACTCGAACACCTCCCGGCGCCATGCCCAAAAAGCATCCAAAACTTTTCTGCCATTGACCTCCCGAGACCGCCCAGCTTCGTAGACGTCGGCTACTTGCCTTCGTATAACATCAACCGCACGGGGAAAGCTGCGGCGGTTGACTCCGTGCTCAATATCGGCCCTGAATCCAAGCCAATGCCGTTCGGCTTCGCTGAACGGCAAGGCGGTAAAAAGGTTGTGCAGATTGTCCGCGTAATCACGTCTGTTGGCAGCCTGATCGTTCGGAGTGCGGCAGCCACGCGCAAAGACGTAGAGGTTGCCCCGACCACGCTCGGCACGACGCAGAAAGCTCATGATCCCTTCGAGAGCGTCGTGATCGCCGTCCAGCCAGCGACGCTCCGCGCTGCCATCCCAATCGGGCTCGGCTCCTATCAGGTCGGCGGCTTGCACCGCAGCAAGTCCCAAGCGCCGGCCATCCGGCCCATAGGGGCTCATGCCACGCGGATCATCAACTAGTTCTCCGGCCACGACCAGCTCCTCTATCTACATCCTATAATGTAACACATTATGCGTGAAAACGCAATAGCTATTTCACCATACTGGTTACGCGGGCGTGAAAGTAAACGTAGCGAATGTACTGATAGGCACACCAAAAACATGAACGCGGCGGGCCAACGTCCTCCAGTTCAATGCCGTAGCCCATAATGCCATTAGGTAGATAATGGAGAAAGTGCGCTTTCCGATTTACAAGCGTAGTCGAGCCGGGGATATACGCCAAGCTGTAATGGCCGGGGCGTGGGAGCTGGAGGTAAATAGTTCGGTCTCGCTCAGCTTCGCTATCAGGATGGTGGCTAATGCTATCTGGTTCATCGACGGTTTCGTATGTCCCCAGAGTTTCCGGCCACCTCACTGATATGCGCATTTCTAGTTCTGTCTGCGATGTTTTGTAGCCTTCGGATTCAGCGTTAGAAAAGATACGCCGCTGGGCGAGGGCTTCGAGCTTGAGGCTATGCACCAGGGCGCTCGTGCCATCATTGAGCGAGACGCGAAACGCAATAACATCGCCTACTTTGACTTTGAGTGGCGTCGGCCCGTGATGCCCGCTACCGCAGGATGGAGCCGCTAGGTCACAGGCACGAAAGTATGCGCCGCCCCCGATCTGTGCCGGGTAGTGCGATGCAATCACTTGTGGATGACGGACAATCTCCCCCGTCTCGGCGTCCATGACGCTCCCTTCGGGGGGGATCGACGTGCCCCCGCCAGATCGCACCAGTAGAACGCAGGCCGCAATCAGGAGGAGGGTCGCGACGAATCCAGCGGCTACGTAGTGCTTCGTCACCCATTGGCGTGCCGAGCTGCGGTGCGATGGTGGCGAGAACGGCATCTCACCATCGGAGTCTGACTTCACGACGGTCTCGGATGCGATGAGAGGGTCGGGTGTCCTGCTCATCGCAAGCGACCACTGGCCATCGAGCACAGCTCGCACCCGCTGTCGGATCGTCTCCTCACCTGCACCGGAATCAAGCTGGTTCAAGAGCGTTTCAATGTGGCCTTCCAGCGCGTTTTGCGGGTGTTTTAGCCAGTCCGCGTCCATATGGTCTGTGGGCACATGCTGCGCAAGTCGCCCGCGCACAAGTGCGAGGGCGGCTCGCCAGTCGTCAGCGTCCTCTGATTCGCGGAGGCGGTTGAAGTCGTCGAGATCGGTGGTGATCGCCACCTGATCGCCGCGCACGCGATGGACGATGCCGTTGTGGCGCGCGAGTACGCCACTGTTGGCTCGCACGCCGAGAGCGGCCCGCGCATCGGAGACGGCGCGGTCAAGGCGCGCACGCACCGATCTGCTCTGTTGAGCGTCAGTGAGCGAGTCGCCGGGCCAGAAAACGTTCACAAGCTCCTGATTGCCGGCCTTGTCTTTGACAGCTAGCAGCGCAAGAAGATGGTGGGCCGCCTTGGCCTCGGGGGGCGGCAAACTCTTGCCGTCCCGTTCGATCTGAAGGTCGCCGAGGACGTTGAGGCGGATAGCCGTGGGGGTCTTTTGGTCAGCGTCGGGCATGTGCCTATCAGGTTCAGCTCAGGAATCAGGAGCGAAATCAGGGCGATTCAGCCGAGAAATCAGGGTACGCGGCAGGAGACCGTGTTGTTATTGGGGCATGTTCAATATCGCCAAGAATCCACATAGATGTAGCGCTGACATGGGAGGTGGTGTGGCCGAGCCCGACGTTTGGTGGGGGCCAGATGGTATCGACGCCCTTCTGTGGGCTGATCCGCCACCGCCGTATGCCGATCCGCTCGGGGCTGAGGCTGCCGAGGCGTCGCTTGAGCTGGAGACTGCCCGATGAGCCGCCATCCATGTGCCGACCACCCGTGCGACCACTGCGTGATCTGCGAGGCGGGCATCTGCTGCCAGACCGTCTCGATCGGGCAGCGGACGCAGCTCGACGCCGACGACCAGGCACAGCGCGACCGCTTGCGCACTGCTATTGCCCAGGACGCCGGGACGGTCCTGAGTCTGCCCGGACTTGTGCGCCAAGACGCTCGGCACCCTCGGGCGCTGTTGGCATCGGCCCGCCTGGGCCTGCACCTGGCTTCCGCCGCTGATCCCCTCTCCCACGACTGCCGAAAGGAGGCTGATGTTCATGTCATACCTGCCCGTTCCAAGTGATGCCGGAGGGTCGCTGAGTCCGCGTCAAGCGGCGCGGGCCAGCCGTGCTCAGGCCAAGGCCGAGCTGGCGGTCTTTCGCCATGCGCTTGCAGCCCGCGCGCAGAGTGAGATGGATCGCCTGGACAGTCAGGCCGTCGCCGATGCCTCGCGTACCGCGTTGGAGGAGGAGCTGGACCTGCTCGACTACGGCCTTGCCCGCGCCGGGCAGTCGGCCGCCAAGGTCGAGCTGGTGTCCCGCCACGTCGAGCGTCTGTCGGCCATCAACAACCGTCGGATCACCCGGCGCTTCGGAGCGTGAGGGCGATGATGCTAGTGCTTTTCGCGTTTCTGGCTGGTGGCCTCGGCGGCGGCGTAGCTGCTGTCCTGTTGAGCCGGCGCAATGTTCGGCGCGGTGGGCGGGACTCATCGGTGCTCGACCCCGAGTTGGAGCGGCAGATTGACGGGGCGGCGGCGCAGTGGGCGGCGGCGCATGATCGGCCCGCTGCTGCGCCGCTCATCGCGGACAAGTTGCGGCTGGCCTATGTCCTCAGTCAGCGACCACGGCGTCGGCGTAGGCGGTGGTCGCGGTGATTTGGCTACTGCCCGCGCTTATGGTGGCCGCCGTAGTCGTTGCGCTCGTTGCGCTCTGGCTCGATGGAGGCGAGTCGCCGAAAAGCGCGGCGAGCTACCGCGCGCAAGTCGAGTTGCACGCCGTCCATCGCCGTTTCGATGTAGCGCAGGCCAAGAGTGAGATACGCCGCGATGCGGCTGATGCCCGCCGGGAGCTACGCGACGAGCTAGACGGGCTGAGCAGACGGAGGCGGCAGCGGTGAATCACAGCAGCAAGCCACCGTGGGAACGCCTGCTGTGGTGGCTGATTGCTGCCGTCATCGGCCTTGAGCTCTTCGACCAAGTCCAGGCCGTGCTCCAAGCTCACAACCACGCGGGCGAGCGCGACCGCACACACCAGCACTACCTCAAGGGCACGATCCGCTGCGGCACCTGCGGCTGCCGCCTCGTCTACTCCCAAAACAACGGCAACGGCGGCATGTACGAGTACTTCGTCTGTCCCCGCTACCAGTACGGCGAGTGCCCCCAGGGCTACCAGCCCGTCGACATCGTCGAAACCGCCATCGAAAACCACTACCGCGGTGTCACGATCACCGAGGCCGAACGCCAGAAAATCCGCGAGGCGCTCACCATCGACCTCGGCGAGCGAGCCGCCACCACCCAACAGGAGATCGACCGCTGCCACGGCGTCCTCGAAGAAGTCAGGGAGCAAGAGCGCAAGCTCCTGAACATGCACTACGAAGACCGCATCACCGACGAACTCTTCGACGACGAGCAGGCTCGCCTACGCCACCGCCGCCTAGACGCCGAAACGCTTATCGACCGCCTGAGCGTCAGCTTCGACGACATCACCGCCACCCTTGAGATCGCCCTAGAAATCCTCGGCGAAGACCTCCACGACCTCTACCAGCGCGCCGACGACACCGTCCGGCGCCTGCTCAACCAGGCTCTCTTCAAGTCCCTCTACGTCTGCGAGGAACTGATCAGCGCCGACGAACTCACCGGGCCATTCGCCGCCCTGCGCGACCTGCGCGACGCCATCCACCGGCTCCCCAGCAGCACCCCGTACCCCGCGCCCGCCACCGCCACCGCCAGCACACTCCCCCACAACGCCAATGCTCCCGTCCCCAGCCGGGAACGGGAGCATTTGGACGTTGGTTCGATTAGCGAACTTATGGTCGGGGCGGCCGGATTCGAACCGGCGACCTCTCGGCCCCAAACCGAGCGCGATACCAGGCTTCGCCACGCCCCGAGCGACATCCAAGTCTACTGCCACTCCAAGCGCAGGCAATCCATCCACGCCTGGAGCCTCGCTCGAAGCGGCGTCTCACAAAGTCGGACAGTAAGAACTCCATACCTGGATCGCCCGATACGTCCGGTCATCTGGTTGCTGTTCGACTTGGGTTGGAGCCGGATGGATGCCGCGTCGATACTGAGCGCTGCCGCCCAAAAGTCGCGTAGCTCACGCAGATCCTGGTCGGCGTGATACTGGATGTAGAAATCGGTGGCCCTTCGCCAAGACGGCTTATCCATCTCGTCGCGAGCTTCGTAACCGCTGGATCAGAGTTGGCGAGTGACACGATGTTCCCGTCTCGCTTGCACCCCTCCGCGATGTAAAGGCAAACGAAGTCGCGAAACGTCGGGTCGGCCGCCAGCCCTTCGTATTCCTCCACCCCGCCTTATACGCAGCCTCTCGCAAAAAGCCGGTACCTCCTCTGCATGGCCATGTTGCCCTTGCGGCAGGCAGCCTCCGGCCAGACACCGCCCGGACCGGAACCGGGGATCGGCAGATCCCGCACCCCGCACCCAATAGTAGATCGTGCTCCTGGATCGAGCGAGCCGCTCGGCAAGCTGATCGATCGTGAACTGCCGCTCAACTCTCATCGACCGAGCCCTCTCTCGTAGATAGGTCGCGTGGGCCATTACGAACACATGTTCCCATGACACTGCAGATGGATGTCTGCTCTACGCGAGCCCCCACTGCACCCCAAACCAAAACACCCACCCGCGGCCGGTCCCTGTAGGGTCTCCCCGCCATGCCCGACATCCAACCCCTGCGCGCGCTGCGCTATGACCTCTCCGTGGTCGGCCCGCTCGCCGACGTTGTCGCCCCGCCATACGACGTGGTCGACGCCGCGCAGCGCGAAGCCCTGCTGGCACGCTCTCCCTTCAACGTGGTCGCCGTGGACCTCCCCCGCCCCCCCGCCGCCGGCAAGGGCGGCGCCGATGGGACCGACGAGGGCGCCGACCAGGGCGGTGCTGGAGACGACGCCCCCGACCCTTACCGCACTGCGGGCGAGCTGTTTGAGAGCTGGCAGCTGCAGGGCGCGGTGGTGCGCGACCGAGAGCCGGCGATCTGGGCCCACACCCAGCGCTACACCGGCCCCGACGGCGCGACGCACACCCGGCGTGGCTGCTTCTGCAGGGTGCGGATCGAGCAGTATGGCCCGGGCGGGGTGCGCCCGCACGAGCGCACGCACCCCGGGCCGAAGGAGGACCGGCTGCGCTTGATGCGCGCCACCCGCGCCAACACCTCGGCGATCTTTTCGCTCTACTCCGACCCCGCGCGCGCGGCGTGGGCGGCGCTGGAGCCGGCGACCGCGGGCGCGCCATGGGGCGAGGCGACCGACGCCGAGGGCACCGCGCACCGCCTGTGGCGGGTCGCCGACCCCGCCGCGATCGCCGCGGTGCAGACGGTTGTCAGCGGCTCCGAGCTGCTGATCGCCGACGGCCACCACCGCTACGAGACCGCCCGCACGTACGCCGAGGAGGTGGGCGGCGAGGGCGAGCACCGCTACGTGCTGATGTGCCTGGTGGCGCTCGAGGACCCGGGACTCACGGTGTTCCCGACCCACCGTCTCGTCAAGGGCGTCGATCCCGCGCGCCGCGCGGCGCTGGAGGCGACACTCCGCCGCGACTTCGAGGCGGTGGAGGTGCCGGCCGAGCAGCTCGCGCCGCCGCCGGGCGACGCCCCGCTGCAGCTCGGCTACATCGACACCTGGTCGAAGCGCCCGCTGCGGCTGACGCTGCGCAGCCAGGCGCTCGCCGACGCCGCCCTGCCCGGCCGCGCGGAAGCCTACCGGCGCCTCGACACTGGCGTGTTGGAGGCGCTGCTGCTGAAGGGCGCGCTGGGGCTCAGCGACGAGGGCATCTCCCACCTGCACGACTTCCGCTACGCGCGCACCGCCGCGGAGACGGGCGCGCTGGTGCAAAGCGGCGAGTACGAGATCGGCTTCCTGCTGCGCCCCACACCGGTGGGGCAGGTCGCGGAGGTGGCGGGCGCCGGCGAGAACATGCCGCCGAAGTCCACCTTCTTCTATCCCAAGCTGCTCACGGGGCTGCTCTTCAACCAGCTCTGAGCGATGCCCCTCCCGCCGACCGCCCCGGCCGGCCCTCGCGAGGAACGCACACCTCGCCGCGCCCCCCTTGACCACAGCTTGCTCCGCCCAATCGGGCGTTCTTTGAAAAAGCGCCTTACACAACTACCATGGAGGGTGAGCAAAAAGTGACGAACGGATCGGAAGGGCGTGAGGCGATGAAGGCGATGGCGAAGCGCAGCGACGCGACGTTCAGGCATACCGTGCAGGTGCGCGGCCACCTGCTTACGATCGACGAGACCGCGGAGTCCGGCGGCGAGGACGCCGGGCCCGACCCGCAGGAGCTGTTGGCGGCGAGCCTCGCGTCGTGCACGGCGATCACGATGGAGATGTACGCGGCGCGCAAGGGGTGGGAGATCGGCGAGGTGGAGGTGCAGGCGCGCTACACCCCCGCCGAGCGTGGCTGCCCGACGCGCTTCGAGCTCGTGCTGCGCCTGCCCGAAGACCTTCCCGCCGAGCAGGTGGAGCGCCTGCGCGTGATCGCCGCGAAGTGCCCGGTGCACCGCACGCTCGACGGCGAGGTGATGTTCGACGAACGGGTCGAGCTGACCGCGCCGCTGCGGCACGCCTCCCGTCAGGCGGCCTGACGCTGGGGAGCGAGGCGACCGGGGGCGGCGCCGGGGCGCAGAGCCACCGAGGCCACCGCCACCGAGGCCGCCGAGAGTCCGCCAGGTGCTCGCCGAGAGATACCGTAGCCCTCTGACTGCCTCGGACAAGCATGTCGCCGCAGCGGTGCTCGTGCCGCTGTACCTCGCCGCCGGCGGCGAGCCCCACGCGGTGCTCACCCGCCGGCGCGCCGACCTGCGCCGCCACGCCGGCGAGATCTCGTTCCCGGGCGGGCGGCGCGACCCCGAGGACCCCGACCTGCGCGCGACGGCGCTGCGCGAGGCCGAGGAGGAGATCGGCTTGGCGCGCGCGCAGGTGAGCCTGCTCGGCGAGCTCGCGCCGGTGTCGACGTTCGTCACCGGCTATCTCATCCACCCGTTCGTCGGGCTGATCCCAGGCCCTCAGACGTGGCGCCCGTCGCCGCGCGAGGTCGCGCAGGTGCTCGAGCTGCCGCTCCGGGCGCTGCGTGAAGGACACACGCGCACACAGATGCAACGGCGCGGGATCTCCTTCGAGACCGACGCCTACATCCTCGATGGTCACCTCATCTGGGGCGCAACGGCCCGCATCCTCGACGCGCTGTACGCGCAACTGGACGCGCTCCTGTCAGCGGTTCAACCCACCGGTTCGGGCACGATGCGGATATATGGCCGCGGCTCCTCCCACCCCTCGGGGTAGATTTCTTTCGCCTGGTCGTTGGAGACGGAGCCGGCGATGATCACCTTCTCGCCCCGCTGCCAGTTGACCGGCGTGGCGACCTTGTGCTTGGCGGTGAGCTGCAGCGAGTCGATCACGCGCAGCACCTCGTCGAAGTTGCGCCCCGTCGTCATCGGGTAGACGAGGATCAGCTTGACCGTCTTGTCGGGGGCGATCACGAACACGTTGCGCACCGTCTGGTTGTCGGCGGGCGTGCGCGCGGCCGGGTCGCCGGAGGTGCCGGCGGGGAGCATCCCGTACAGCTTCGACACGTTGAAGTCGGCGTCGCCGATGATCGGGTAGTTGGGCGCCGTCCCCTGCGTGTCAGCGATGTCCGCCGCCCACGTGGAGTGCTTGTCGACCGGGTCGACGGAGAGGCCGATGATCTTGACGTTGCGCCGGTCGAACTCGGGCTTTGCCTTGGCCATGTAGCCGAGCTCGGTGGTGCACACCGGCGTGAAGTCCTTCGGGTGCGAGAACAACACCGCCCAGGAGTCGCCGATCCAGTCGTGGAATTTGATGCGGCCCTCGGTGGTGTCGGCCTCGAAGTCCGGCGCCACATCGCCTATCTGCAGCCCCATGTAGTGCTCCTTTCTCGTATCGCCGCGGCTTGCGGAGAGACGCCGCCTGCTTTTCTCGGCGCCGCTCCTGTGAATCCCGATCGGCTTAAGGGAAATTAGCTTTCCAGGATAGCGCGTGGGGCGAGTCCTCCCAGGCTCGCGGCGGCATTCAGCGCGATTCGGCGCGCCTCCCTTTACCGCACCCGCGGGGCCCAGCGTGCGTCCCTGACGGGACTGGCCCACCGGTAGACATGCGCCCCAGCAGCGCATCCACCGCCATGCGCGTCTCCTCCAGCCACGCACCGCGATCGGCGGGGTCGGCGCGTATGAAAGCGAGCGGGATCGCGTTGGCTGCCGTCGTTTCCGCGGCGATTCGCGCCCCCTCGGCGAGCGTCGCGGGCTCCACCGTGCCGGCCGCCTCGTAGAGCACGCCGCGCACGGTGGTGTCGATCGCGCTCCGTAGGAAGGCACGCAGGCGATCGCCGTGCAGCTCCCGCACCTGCTCCAGCGGGCCGGACACCGTGCCGAACAGCCAGCAGGCGACCGTCACCCCCTCCAGGGCGCCCCGCAGTGTGCCGAGCCGCTGAGGGTCGCCGATCCAGCACTCCGCGCCCACCCGCTCGATCGAGGCGCGGTGCTCGCGCGAGCGGGTGACCACGCGCGCGGCGTGTCCCTGCGCGCGCATCCACCCCACCAACTCCAAACCACGAGCGCCACCGCCGAGGACCAGCACGCGCGCCATCGCGGGAGCCTACTTCGCGCCGGCGACGGCCCATGCGGACTACCGTCCGGTGGCCACGCCGGCGACGGCCCGTGCGGGCCACCGTCCGATGGCCACGCCGGCGACGGCCCGTGCGGGCCACCGACTGGTTGCGAGGCGCCACCCGAATATCGAGTGCCGCGGTCGTCCCGACCGCGGCACTCGCGAGGAGACCGGAACCGAGGCCCCCAAAACGCCGATGCTTGCTCGAGCGCCACCGGAGAGGTATGGGCAGCGGCGCTCGAACAAGCACCGGCAGGGGACTCAATCGTCGGCGACCCTTGCCTGCCTGTCCCTCGGGTCCATCCCTGCCATCCATCACTAAGGAAAACACAAAATGAGGCACTTGTCAAGAGAGATATGTCAAAAGCAGTTTTTTTGCGGGGAACCACGGAGAGCGGCGGTGTCGCGCAGCCTCGAATACCATCCGCGCGATGGCCGCCCCAGCCGACGTCGTGAGCATGGACAAGATCGTGGCGCTGTGCAAGCGCCGCGGCTTCATCTTCCCCTCCTCGGAGATCTACGGGGGCGTCGGCTCCACGTACGACTTCGGGCACTACGGGGTGCTGCTGAAGAACAACGTCAAGGGCGAGTGGTGGCGGAGGATGCTGCAGGAGCGCGACGACATCGTGGCGCTCGACTCGGCGATCCTCCAGCACCCGCGCGTGTGGGAGGCGTCCGGCCACCTCGCCGGCTTCACCGACCCGCTGGTGGACTGCCGCACGTGCGGGCAGCGCTTCCGCGCCGACCATCTGGGCGAGCTGCAGTGCGGGCGCAAACCCTCCAAGCACCCTGGGGAGGCCGAGGAGTGCTCGCTGACAGACGCGCGCGACTTCAACCTGATGTTCGAGACCACGATCGGCCCCGTGAAGGAGTCGGGCGCGACCGCCTACCTGCGCCCGGAGACGGCGCAGGGGATCTTCATCAACTTCAAGAACGTGCTGCAGTTCTCGCGCAAGAAGCCGCCGTTCGGGATCGCCCAGGTGGGCAAGTCGTTCCGCAACGAGATCACCCCCGGCAACTTCATCTTCCGCACGCGCGAGTTCGAGCAGATGGAGATGGAGTACTTCGTCCCCCCCGCCGAGGCGCAGAGGTGGTTTGAGCACTGGCTGGGAGAGCGGATGCGCTGGTACACCGACCTCGGCCTGCGCCCCGACCACCTGCGCCTGCGCGCGCACGACCCCGACGAGCTCTCGCACTACTCCTCCGGCACCTCCGACGTCGAGTACCTGTTCCCCATCGGCTGGTCGGAGCTGGAGGGGATCGCCAACCGCGGCGACTTCGACTTGACCCAGCACGCGCGATTCTCCGGGGAGAAGCTGGAGTACTTCGATCAAGCCACCGGCGAACGATACGTGCCCCACGTGATCGAGCCGGCCGCCGGCGCCGACCGCGCGACGCTGGCGTTCATGGTGGACGCCTACGTCGAGGAGCAGGTACACGGCACGGCGAAGGATGAACACGGGGCCGAAGGGCCGACCGCCGAGACCCGGACCGTGCTTCAGTTGCACCCCCGTCTGGCGCCAGTGAAGGTGGCGGTTCTGCCGCTGGTCAAGAAGGACGGTCAGCCGGAGCTGGCGCAGCAGGTGTACCACGAGCTTCGCAAGAAGGTCCAGGCCGAGTACGACGACGGTGGCTCGATCGGCAAGCGCTACCGCCGCCAGGACGAGATCGGCACTCCGTGGGGGGTGACGATTGACCACCAGAGCGTCGACGACCGCACGGTCACGCTGCGTGAGCGCGACACCCTCCTGCAGAAGCGAATACCTATCGACCGACTAGTCGAGGAGATCGAGCGGCGCCTGAACGAGCCCTGGACCCCGCGGCCCAGCGGGACGCCCCAAACGGACTAAGACTGGAGACATATGGACTTCGATTTGACCGACGAGCAGCGTTTGATCAAGCAGACCGCGCGCGAGTTCACCGACAAGGAGATCGTAGAGCGCGCGCGCGAAAACGCGCGCAACCACCACTTCGACCTCGACCTCGTCAAGAAGATCGCCGACCAGGGCTATCTCGGCGCGATCGTCCCGCGCGAGTACGGCGGCGCCGGCCTGGCCTACCTCGACTACGGCCTCGTGGTCGAGGAGATCGGCCGCGGCTGCTCCTCCATACGCACGGTGATCTCGGTGCAGACCTCGCTGGTGTGCTCGGCGATCCTCAAGTGGGGCACCGAGAAGCAGAAGCGCCATTACCTGCCGAAGCTGTGCTCGGGCGAGTGGCTGGGCTGTTTCGGCCTCACCGAGCCCGACACCGGCTCCGACGCCGCCAACCAGCGCACCCGTGCGCGCAAGACCGACAACGGCTGGGTGATCAACGGCGCGAAGATGTGGATCTCGATGGGCGATTACGCGAAGCTCGCGCTGATCTTCGCCCAAACCGACCCCGACAAGGGCCACCGCGGCCTCGCCTGCTTCCTGGTGGACACCGACCAGCCCGGCTACAAACCGCAGCCCATCGAGCACAAGATGGGACTGCACGCCTCCGACACCGCGTCGATCGCGCTCGAAGACGTGGAGGTGCCCGAGGACGGCGTGCTCGGCCAGGTGGGTGACGGCTTCAAGGTGGCGATGTCGGCGCTCGACTCCGGGCGCTACTCGGTGGCGGCCGGCTGCGTGGGCATCTGCCAAGGGTGCGTGGAGGAGTCGGTGAAATACGCCAAGGAGCGCCAGCAGTTCAATCGCCCGATCGCCAGCTTCCAGCTGGTGCAGGCGATGATCGCCGACATGGCCGTCAAAACCGAGGCCTCGCGGATGCTGGTGTGGCGCGCCGGCTTCCTCAAGGACAAGGGCCGCCCCAACACGACCGAGACCTCGATCGCCAAGCTGCACGCCACCGAGGCGGCGGTGGAGTGCGCCAACACCGCGATCCAGGTGCACGGCGGCGCCGGCTACGTCGACGACCACCCGGTCGAGCGCTACTTCCGCGATGTGCGCGTCACCACCCTCTACGAGGGCACCTCGCAGATCCAGAAACTGATCATCGGACGCGCGCTGACGGGGGTCAACGCGTTGGTGCCGGCGTGATGATCCACCCCGAAGGGGATCGCGGCGGGACGGAGGCGACCACACGGCGCCGGCCGGATCGGCGCGCGGCGGAAGTCGCGACGGCATGGAGGCAGCGGCACAGCCTCGGCGGGATCGGCGCACCGCGGGTGAGCGCGGCCTGCCGACCGGGCCGGTCAACGTCGCCGTCGTCGAAAGCCACCGGCCGTCGTCGCCGGCCACGGATGGCCGGCGCCCGCGCGGCGTGTAGATGAGCGAGCACACGCGGACGATCCCCAAATGACCCCCTCCGACACA
>DATMMB010000277.1:0-2103 GCA_035569895.1 Solirubrobacteraceae bacterium
GGGGAAGGAGAGCAATGCCTCCTCCAAGGCTCGCAGCGTGTCGACGTCGAGGTCGTTGGTGGGCTCGTCGAGCAGCAGCATGTTGCCGCCGGCGCGCAGCAGCTTGGCGAGGTGCACGCGGTTGCGCTCGCCGCCTGAGAGCTTGGCGATCCGCTTCTGCTGGTCGGAGCCCTTGAAGTTGAAGCCGGCGACGTACTGGCGCGAGTTGACCACGCGCTCGCCGAGCTGCAGGTGGTCGAGGCCTTCGGAGATCTCCTCCCACACGGTCTTGTCGGGGTCCAAGGCGTCGCGCGACTGGTCGACGTAGGCGAGCTTGACGGTGTCGCCCAGCTGGAGCGTGCCGGCGTCGGGCGTCTCCTCGTCGGTGATCATCCGAAACAGCGTGGTCTTACCGGCGCCGTTGGCGCCGATCACGCCGACGATCCCCGCGCGCGGCAGGTCGAAGGACAGCTCGTCGATGAGCAGCCGCTCGCCAAAGCCCTTGCGCAGATCGGTGGCGGTGAGCACCTGCTCGCCGAGGCGCGGCCCGGCGGGGATGTGGATCTGCACGTCGTCGAGCCGTACATTGCGCTCCTCGGCCACCAGCTGCTCGTAGCGGGCGAGGCGCGCCTTGGACTTGGTGCGCCGCCCCTTGGGGTTGGTGCGCACCCATTCCAGCTCGGCGGCGATCGTGCGCTGCCGCCCCTGCTCGGTGCGCTCTTCAGCGGCCAGCCGCGTTTGCTTCTGTGCCAACCAGGAGGAGTAGTTGCCCTCGTAGGGGATGCCGCGGCCGCGGTCCAGCTCGAGGATCCAGCCGGCGACGTTGTCGAGGAAGTAGCGGTCGTGCGTGACGGCGACTACGGTGCCCTTGTACTCGGCGAGGTGGCGCTCCAGCCACGCCACCGACTCGGCGTCGAGGTGGTTGGTGGGCTCGTCGAGCAGCAGCAGGTCGGGCGCGCGCAGGAGCAGCCGGCAGAGCGCCACGCGCCGGCGCTCGCCGCCCGACAGGCGCGCGAGCACCGCGTCGGGCGGGGGCAGGCACAGCGCGTCCATCGCGTGCTCCAGCCGCGTGTCGAGGTTCCACGCGTCGGCCGCTTCGATCTTTGCCTGCACCGCTTCGAACTCGGTGGCGTTGTCATCCGAGTATGCGGCCGCCAATTCGTTGAAGCGGTCGAGCAGCGCCTTCGTCTCGGCCACCCCCTCCTGCACGTTGCCGAGCACGTCCTTGGACTCGTCGAGCGCGGGCTCCTGGGCGAGCATCCCCACCGTCGCGCCCGGCGCGAGCGCAGCCTGCCCGCGGTACTCCTCATCCTCCCCCGCCATGATCCGCAGCAGCGAGGACTTGCCGGCGCCGTTGTAGCCGAGCACCCCGATCTTCGCGCCGGGGTAGAAGGCGAGCGTGAGGTCGCTGAGGACGGTCTTGTCGGGCGGGTGCACCTTCGAGAGACGGTGCATCGTGAAGATGTGCTGGGCGGACACGCGCCAGAGAATAGAGACCTGCGCCGGGCCTGCCCGATCGGGAGGAGGGGAGGGACGGCCTTCGGCCGTGGGCGGGCGCGCCCTGCGCGTGCCTATGCCGGCGGCCCGCCGCGACACGTGTCGCGGCGGGATCGACGCCGTCGGACGGCCGGCGCGGAGGGCACGTGCCGTGCCGGGACTGGAGCGAGCGCGGGCGATGCCCTACCGTTTACGGGTCATGCCCACCGTGCTGGACATCGAGCAGCAGATGATGCTGCTGGAGCTGGAGCCGCCGTTCGACAAGCGCGCGGTGCAGTTGGCGCGGAGAAGGATGGCCAAGCGCTGGCATCCCGACCTCGCGCCGCCCGGCCGCCAGCACGAGCACGAGCGCCACCTGAAGGCGATCAACGAGGCGGCCGACCAGCTGGAGCGGATGGCGGAGGGGCTGCGCGGCGGGCGCGTGTCGCGCACCGCCGTGCGTGCGAGCGCGGCGGCGGCGCGCAGGGCGCGCGAGGAGGCGGGGCGCCGCGCCTACGAAGCCGAGCAGCGCGCCCGCGAGCACGCGCGCGATCGCGCGCGCCACGATCCCTTTGCCAGCAGGGTCCCCGACCACTCCGTGGTGCACCGCTACGCGCGCTGCGTGTCCTATCCCGAGTGGGGCGTCGG
>DATMMB010000278.1:0-2089 GCA_035569895.1 Solirubrobacteraceae bacterium
ATAAGGAGCAGTGTCCCATTGCCGGTGCCTGCGCCGACCGAGATGATCAATCCCGTCGGCCCTCGCTGGAGGTCAATCGGTGCAGCAGTCTCCTGACGCAGCGCCGCCTGTCGCAGGGTGTGGTCGACCGCCACCGGATCCGAACCCACCACGTCGAGCTTGCCGTCCACGATCAGCGCCGGCGTGTAGACCTCGGGGCTCGCGCCGAGTGCGACATAGCGGCGTTGCCGCTGGGTTGCGGCGTCAAACGAATAGGGATCGTGCCAACCGAGGTTGTTCCAGTAAGTCACGTGGAAGGTCAACAGCAGCAGGTCCGGCCGTGTCCGCGCCAGCTCGGCAACTTTGGCGTCCGCGGGCGGACAGGATGAGCAGCCTTCCGAGGTAAACAGTTCGCCCACGACCGGCCGCGTGGCCGGTTGAGCGGCCGCGAGGGTCGGCACCAGGGCTCCAATCGCGGCAGCCAGCCAAAAGCGCATGTCATGCTCCTGAATATACGACGGCATGGCGGAGGCAGACTGCGATCCCGACCGCCTCTTCTTGCTGTCTTCGTTCGGGAAGGAGACGGCTTTGGTTACACCCATCTTCGCGGCAACGGTGAATCTGCACCACAAGGACAAAATAAAATTGCGAACATCCTGCGGGTAACCGGTTCTCGAAAATCTCCGAATAACGGACATCGCACCCACGAGCCTGATGAGGTTTCCGCCATGCCCGACAATCCGATCCACACATTCTTCCAGGTTCTGGGGGGTAACCTCCCGGACCAGCTCAGCTTGGGCGAGTTCCGCTGGTTCGAGGTCGCGCTCTACTGGGTGCTGCTGATAGGGAGCCTCGCTATTGCTTATACGAACTGGCGGATGGACGCGACACAGCGTACGGGCACGCATGTCAGCATTTACGCCATGCGGCTCGCCGGCGCCGGCATGTGGTACCTGGGCTCGCTGTGGAAGCTGCCGCTGCCGGTATCAGGGGGCTTCAAGTTCTGGCTGGAGAATACGGTAAAATACAGCTCGTTCCACGCACATTCGGCGATCATGCAGGTGTTCCTGGATCATATCGCTTTGGCGGGGCCGTTGGTCTTCCTGCTGGAGACCGCTCTCGCCGTGTCGCTGATGCTTGGCTTTATGGTACGGCTGGCCGGTGTAGTGGGTGCGCTGTTCATCCTCAACCTGCTGATCGGGCTGTACAACGATCCGACCGAGTGGCCGTGGACCTACGTCGGCATCATCTGCACCCATGGCATGTTCGCCGCAGCGCAGGCTGGCCGCAGCTTCGGCATCGACAACCTTTTGGCCAAACATCTGATTCCCGGCTTGCCCTATGATGGGCCGGTCGCTCGCGCAATCGCTCTTGCCTCCTAGATGAACGGCGATCGATCCGGCCCCGACCGTCCCGGGGTCTGTGCCTCACTCCTGGAGCGTGTTTCAGCAGGACTCGAGGACTGGGTCGCGATCGGCCGGAGCGTTGCGGTCGCTGGAAACGTCATCCACGCCGTCCTGATCCTGACGGCGCGGATCTGGCTCAGCCAGGCGATTTTCGTCCACCAGATCATGATGATGATGCTCGCCGAGGGGTTCGCGGAGGCACCTTCGGCGGGCGCCACGCTGATACGAAGCGTTGCCCCGCTCCTCCTTGCGACGGGCCTCGCGACCCGCCCGGTGGCCTTGTTTCTGGTCCTTGGCGTCGGGCAACGCCTCGCCGGGGAGCATCTGGCTGGTCCTCAGGCGATCCTCCTCATCTGGCTGCTGATAGGCGGCGCTGGCTCTCTGTCTCTCGACTTTCTGCTGCGAGGCGGTCTCGCGCGAGTGCCGGTCTGGGCTGTGAGGGCTATCAGCCGGCTTTACGCCTGGAGCGACGCTCTCGGCGATTTCGTGCTCCCAGTTGGGACGCGCCTCTATCTCGCGCTGGCGATCGCCGGCGGGACCGGCTTTGCCATGTGGCCGGTGCCCCTCACCGGCGAGCTGGTGACCGCACCCTGGTCGATGCTCCTTCTGTGCTGGGCGCTCCTGCTCGGCGTGGCGACGCGGCCCGTGGCGGTGCTGCTATGCGCACTTGCGCCCCCAATCGTCCTCTCCAGCGTGGCACCTGA
>DATMMB010000279.1:0-2087 GCA_035569895.1 Solirubrobacteraceae bacterium
GAAGGGGACCTCGCCCGTCAACATCTCGTACAGCACCACCCCCAGCGAGTAGACATCCGACTGCCCGGTGACCTTGTGGCCAAGCGCCTGCTCGGGGGAGACGTAGTCGGTGGTGCCGAGCACTCTGCCGTCCAGCGTCAAACCCTGCTCGGTGAGCGTGCGCGCGATCCCGAAATCGGTGATCTTGGCGGTGCCCTCCTCGGTGAGCAGCACGTTCTGAGGCTTCACGTCGCGGTGCACGATGTGGTGCTCATGCGCGGCCCCCAACGCGCGCGCGATCTCGATCGCATACGCGATCGCTTCGGTGATCTCAAGCGGTCCGCGGCGGCGGATCAGCTCCTTGAGCGTCTCGCCGTCCACGTACTCGAACACGATGTACGGCGTCGCCCCTGGGCGGGCGGGACCCCCATCCGCGGGACCCCCATCCACCTCCTCCCCGGCATCGATCACCGTGACGATGTGTGGGTGGCTGAGCTGCGCCACCGCGCGCGCCTCGCGTCTGAAGCGCTCGAGCTGATCGGAGTCGGAGGCGATCTCGCGATGCATCAGCTTGATCGCCACCGGGCGTTCGAGCACGGTGTCGAACGCCCGGTACACGGTCGACATCCCGCCCTTGCCGATCTGCTCGTCCAGGCGGTAGCGGCCACTCAGGGCGGTCCCGAGGAGGGCTTGCGACATGGGTCTATTTTGTGCACATCGCACGCGGGTCCTGCATCGCTCGACCGATGGATCGGCGGTTGCGATCGCGCGGGCGATCGGCGGACCTTGGCCCTCATGGCCGCGGGATGATCGGCACGGCGCCTACAACGCGATCAGCACGATCCCCGCGAGCGCCGCGGCGGCGCCGAGCACCTGCGGCGGCGACAGCCGCTCGCCCAGCAGCCCCATGCCGAGCCCGACGGTGACGATCGGAAAGAGCGAGCCCAGCACCGACACCAGCGAGAGCTGGCCGTGGGCCGCGGCGGTCGTGTACATGATCGTGCCCCCCACCAGCAGCACGCCGGGGACCGCGAACAGCGCCGACACGGGCGCCAGTCTGATTCCCCGCAGCTCGCGCCCGGCCCACACCGCCACCACCGCCACCAGCGCCACGCGCGCATCCAGCAGCGCCCATGCGCGCCCATGCGCGGAGGCCTTTGGCAAGGCCGTGAGGAACACGCCGAACGCCACGGCCGAGGCGGCCGCCCACAGCGCCGCGGCGCGCGGGTCCGGATAACGTGCCGGATGATGGGCGGCGCCGGTGCGGCGTGCGACGAGCATCGCGCCGCCCAGCGCCAGCGTCAGCCCCACCCCCTGCGCCACGCTCAACGCGTCGCCGTGCGCGAGGCTCCACGCCACCGGCACCACCGCGCCGGAGGCGCCGATCGGCGCGACGATCGACAGCGGGCCCAGCTCGGCCGCCTTGTAGAAGCCGATCAGCCCGCCGGCGTTGCCGGCGCCCGCCAGCAGCGCCACCAAGGCGTCGTTTGAGGGCAGCGCGCGGCCGCCTTCGAGCGCTAGATACAGCACGCACGCCACCAGCGCCGCCACCTGCGAGAGCACCAGCACCGACACCAGTTGATGGCGGCGCACCAGCTGCGGGCCGAGGAAGTTCGACACGCCGTAACAGAGCGACGCGCCGAGGGCGAGGGTCATCGCGAGCATCGGGGCAGTCTGGCAGCTGGGGGCGGTCTGGCAGCTGGGGGCGGTTGGCCGGCTACGCTGCCCCGTATGCGCGCGATCCCCACGGCGCCAGTCGCAGCTGCCTCGCTGGTGGTCGGTTACGCGGTGGTCGTCGCCACCGGCTCGCGACCGCTTGGGGGCGTGGTCCTCGCGCTCGGGGGCCTGTGGTGCATCCACGCCTGGTTGCAGCGCCACGGCGCGCGGACGGCCACCACGCTCGGGTGCGTCGGGCTCGGGCTGTTCATCACCTCACACCTGCTTGCGCTGCTGATGGGCGCCTGGCCGTCGGTGCTGGTTGTCGCTGGGATCATGGCGGCGGTGGCCTGGGTGCGCGCGGACGCGGTGCTCCCGGTGCGCGCCTGACCAGCGCGAGCCTCAGGTTTCGACCGTGACCAGCGTGCCGATCGGCGTGTAGGGCCAGATCT
>DATMMB010000280.1:0-2815 GCA_035569895.1 Solirubrobacteraceae bacterium
GGGTGAGCATACGGCCGGGATGCTGCTCGCGCGGCGGATATCCACGGGGCGGGACACGTCTTGCCGCGGATGCCACGGAGCGGCCCACGGATTGCAGCGGATGCCCGCATGCCGGGGTGCGTGCGAAGCTGGGCACATGCCCACACGCGCTCCTGCAATCCTCGCCGCGCTCGCCGCCGGCGGTCTGTTCCTGTTCGCCGGGTGCGGCAGCAGCGCCCCCACGAAGACGCAGCACATTGCGAAAACCAACGTGGCGAAAACCAACGTGGCGAAACCCAGCGCGCACACCGTCCACACGGCGATCGTCGGTGAGAACCACGATCCGACGGTCAATCGGCCGTGGAGTTACACGGTCACCGTGACCGATGCGAGCGGCAACAGGTTGAGCGGCACCGAGACGACGCAGTACACCTTCCACGACCTCGTGGTGGGCACCGAGCACCCGGAGAACGTGCGGTTCACGGGCGGCATCTATCGCGACACGGTCGAGTTCCCCGCCGCGGCCATCGGCCACCCGCTCGCGGTACAGGCGGTCGTGCACACGCGCGTCGGCGCTGCCACCGTCGATTGGCCGGTCGAAGTTCACCGCTAGCGTCGGCGGCGCCAGCCGCAGTCGGCGAGCGTGGGCGCCGGCGGCCGCCTCATGCCCGGTCTCCACGACGACGCGGCGACCTCAGCTGGTTTGCACGATGAAGAAGCTGTTGCCGTCCTGGTCGCGGAAGAAGAACATCGGCGGCACGGGGTCGCCCATGCGCATCACCTCCGCGTCGACGTCGACGCCGCGCCCTTTGAGGTCGGCATGGTCGGCGTCGATGTCGCCGGTGCTGAATGACACGCGGGTGGGGATCCCGACCGCTTCGCCCTCGCGTGGGGGCATCAGCGCGAGCGTCGTCGCGGCGCCCGCGGGGGCGACTTCCACCCAGCGTTCGCTGTGGCCGAAGGGAATGTCCGCGCGCTTCTCGAAGCCGAGCTTGCCGGTGTAGAAGTCGAGCGCGCCGTCCTGGTCGCTGACGGGGACGATCACCGTCCCGATCTGGGTGATGCTGGTGTCAGCCATCTTCGAACCTCCTGCTCGCGGGTGTGGTCTCCGCGACGATACCGCCACTGCCCTTGAAGTGGCTGCTATCAGTAGTTGCTCCGCCCGTGGACCGGCGGAGTGACCTCGAACCCGACTTCAAGGAACGGGCCGATTCTCGGCGACGCACCGACACCCTCAGCCGCGGCTCACGAGCCACATTCGAGCCGACCGTCGGCCCCGTCGCGGGCGGGGGAGCCCGCCGACCGCGCCCGCTGGCTGGCGCTGTACGTGCTGTGCGCGGGCGTGTTGATGATCGTGCTGGACGCCACAATCGTCAATGTTGCGCTGCCCGTGATCCAGCGCGAACTGGGCTTCACGCAGTCGGCGCTCGCGTGGGTGATCAACGCCTATTTGATCTCCTTCGGCGGTCTGCTGCTGCTGGCGGGACGCCTCGGCGATCTGATCTCCCGCCGCGGCGTGTTCCTCGCCGGCCTGGCGCTGTTCACGGCCGCCTCACTGGTGTGCGGGCTCTCGCAGGATCAGACGATGCTGGTGGCGGCGCGCTTCGTGCAAGGCGCGGGCGGCGCGATGACCTCCGCGGTGGGGCTGGGGATGATCGTGACCATGTTCCCGCTGGCGCACGAGCAGGCGAAGGCGATCGGCGTGTACGCGTTCGTCGCCTCCGCCGGCGGCTCGATCGGGCTGCTGGCAGGCGGGGTGATCACGCAGGTGCTCGACTGGCATTGGATCTTCTTCGTGAACGTGCCGATCGGGATCGCCACGGCGGCGATCGCGCGGCGCCTGTTGCCCGCCGACCGCGGGATCGGGCTGCGCGCCGGCGCCGACGTGCCGGGCGCGGCGCTGATCACCGGCGCGCTGATGCTGGGCGTCTACACGATCGTCAAGCCCGCCGCCGAACACGGCTGGGGCGCCACACAGACGCTGACGCTGGGGGCGGTGTCGCTGGCGCTGCTGGCGGCGTTCGTCGCCCGCGAGGCCACCGCGCGCACGCCGCTGATCCCGCTGCGGATCTTCCGCTCGCGCAACGTCAGCGGCGCCAACCTGATCCAGGCGTTGACGGTCGCGGGGATGTTCTCGGTGTTCTTCCTCGGCGCGTTGTACATGCAGAAGGTGCTCCACTACGACGCGCTACAGATCGGCCTCGCGTTTCTGCCGACCACGGTGGTGATGGGCACGATGTCGCTGCGGCTCTCAGAACCGCTGATCATGCGCTTCGGCGCGCGGCGCACGCTGGTCCCCGGCCTGGTGCTGATCGTGGCGGGTTTGGCGCTGTTCACGCGCGCGCCCGTGCATGGCAGCTACGTGAGCGACGTATTGCCGACGATGATCCTGCTGGGCGCCGGCATCGGCGCCTCGTTCCCGGCGCTGATGAAGCTCGCGATGTCGGGCGCCACCCAGAGCGACGCGGGCCTCGCCTCGGGCCTCGTCAACACGACCGTGCAGGTGGGCGGCGCGCTCGGTCTCGCGGTGGTGGCGACGCTCGCCGCGACCCGCACCAACCACCTGCTCGCGCAGGGCCACTCGCAGGCGAACGCGCTCGTCGGCGGCTACCAGCTCGCGTTCACGGTGGGCGCCGGGCTGACGTTCGCCGCGCTGGCGGTGGCGTTGACCGTGCTGGTGCCCGAGCCGCGGACGGCGCCCCACCACGACGCCGCGCCCGAGCACGCCGATGGTGAGCCGGCCTACTCGGAGGGGTAGCCGCCCTCGCGCCCACGCGCGGCGGCGGTGCGACGAAAGATCTCGGTGACGCCGAAGCGCGGCGCGATGCGCTCCGCC
>DATMMB010000281.1:0-6138 GCA_035569895.1 Solirubrobacteraceae bacterium
TGTTCGATGTCGGCGGTCCGTGCCTTCGTCGGTAAGGACGACTGCAATTGTGAAGATATTTGGGTTGCCGTGTAGGCTATGCCGAGCGGGAGAGGTGGAAGGAGGATGGAATGGCAGACGACGCCAAGGGGCTGATCGAGCTGGCGGTGCGCAGGTTCATCCGCGAGGTGCCGGCACTCGAGCCGATCAAGCTCGTGGTGGGAGTGGAACTGCGGGGACGGGGCGACGTGCAGCACTTCCGGCTGGAGATGCCGGAGATCAAGGTCACGAAGGGGCCGGCCGGTGACGCGCGCCTGCGCGTGGACATGCGCCGCGAGTTCTTCAACGTGATGGCGCGCGAAGCGAAGGTGCCCGACTGGATCGAGGCGTTCACGTACGGCCAGGCGAAGGCGTCGGGGCCGGAGCAGTACCTGAAGCTGATCGTCAACGTGGTTGAGCGCCAGCAGGAGCGACAGCGCGTCCGCCGGGCTCGGCATTGACCTACCGCCGATCGCGGCCCAGCCCACTAGACGTTCGCTGAGCAAGCGAGGCGAGAACGCAGGGAGCGTGGCGTGCTCAGCACGCGAGCGACCGAGGACGCAGCATCGCGCTGGCCGAAACGGGGATGCGAGCCGAAGGCGAGTGTCTCCCGGCTTCGGTCAGCGAACGTCTAGTGGTAGGAGAGGATCTGGTCGGCCAAGAAGACGATCGAGGCAACCAGGAAGAAGCACATCACGATCAGAGAGAGGTTCTGGTTCATCGCGGTCCCCCCAACGATAGTCGATGGCGCCCCCGTTGGGGCGGGAGGTCGCATCGGCGCATGCCACCCGGCGGGAGGGCGTCAGGCGAGCAGCGCCGAGTCGTCGTAGAGCTTGATCACTCGCACCGGATTGGGGTCCCACCCACCCGCGGCGTCGAGGCAGAGGCGGCAGAGGACGCACTCGTCGAGATTGCGATCCACCAACTCGAGCGCGCCAGTGGGGCTCTGGGCGAAGATGTCGACCGGGCAGGCGTCGGTGAGCTTGCGCGCCAGCTCGATGTCGGCCGCGGCGGCGGCATCGACCTCGACCGCGATGAAGGTTCCGTCGGCCCTCATCCGCGCTCCCGTTCGACGGCGGTGGACATCGCCGCGCTCACGCTGCGCTCCCGCCGACTGCGCCCGCCGGCGCCCCCGCGCGCTCCGCGATCTTCGCCCCGATCAGCGTGGGGATCTCCTCGATCCGCTCGGCCACGGTGATGCCGGCGGCGGCGAGGCGCGCGATCTTCTCCGAGGCGGTGTCCTCCTTGCCTTCGACGATCGTGCCGGCGTGGCCGAAGGACATGCCGGGCATCTCGTCCATGAAGTGGCCCGCCATGAACGCCACGATCGGCAGCCGCGCGGCGCCGGCCGGTCGCTGCGCTCCCTGGTTGTCGGTCACCCACCGCGCGAGCTCGGCCTCCATGCGCCCGCCCGGCTCGGTGTAGATCACGATGCCCTGCGTGTGCGTGTCGGCCTCGAACAGCGGCATCAGCTCCGCATAGGTGGAGCCGATGATCGCGTCGCCGCCGATCGACACGGCGGTGGACTGGCCGAGGCCGGCGGCCGACAGCGTCGAGGACATCTCGGTGGTCATGCCCCCCGAGCGCGAGATCACGCCGATCGGCCCCGGTTTGTACGCCTGCGCAGCGTTTTTCGCCGGGCCGCCGATGCCGCCCATCTTGATCACGTCGGGCACGATCACCCCGAGGCAGTTGGGGCCGATGATGCGCGCGCCGCGCAGCGCGGCCAGCTCGACCATCTGCGCCACGTCGGCGCGGGGGATGCGCTCGGTGACGATCACGATCAGGCGAATCCCGTTCTCGATCGCCTCGAACACCGCGTCCTTCGTGAACGCGGGCGGCACCGTGACGACCGAGCCATCGACCGGCCCGCCGTGGTGGGCGACCGCCTGCGCGACCGTGTCGAACACCGGCACGCCGTGCACTTCGCGGCCGAGCCGCCCGGGCGTGACGCCGCCGACGATCTTCGCGCCCTCCCCGTAGTCCAGGCACTCACGGGTGAGATTGACCGCCTCGCGGCCGGTGATGCCCTGCACGATGAACGTCGTGGATGCGTCGATCAGGATGCTCATCGCAGCGAAAGCGCCGTCTTTTGGGGATCGTCCGCGCGTCCGGCGGGGGCAACACGCCGGGGGGGCCGGGGCGTCCTGCCCCGGCGCCTCGCCGCACGGCGGGGACACGGCGCGTCTGCCGCGCTCACGCCGCCGCCCCTTGGATCTTCTCCACCGCGCGTCGCGCGGCCTCGTTGAGCGACACCGAGCGGTCGGCGTAGTCGACGCCGTGCTGCGTGAGGATCTTGAAGCCCTCCTCCTCCCAGGCGCCGGGGACACGGAAGATCGCGATCTTCTCCGCGGGATCGTAGCCAAGCTCCAGGCACGCCTTGATGACCCCGCGAGCGACGATGTCGACGCGCGTGTTTGAGACGATCGACATCATCACCGCGATCCGCTCGACGCCGGGCTTCTGCAACACCAGCTTGGCCAGGCCGCACGCCTTCGCGACGGAGGGGTTGCCGCCGATCTCGCAGTAGTTGGCGGGGTGCCCGCCGTGCGCGCGCACCGCGTCGAACAGCGTCAGCGAGCCGCCGCCGGCGCCGATCACGAGGCCGAGGTTGCCGTCGAACTCGGTGACGTTGCCGGCGACGCCGCGGTGGTCCTGCGCGTCCACCTGCTCGCCGGCGAGCTCGAAGGGCGTCGCCTCGCGCGCCTGGCGCGTCTCCTCCTCGCCGACGCCGAGGTCTCTCAACAGCGCCTTGTGGCGCCCGCGCGCCTCATTCTCCATATCCATGTGCGCGTCCAGCGCCACGAACGAGCCATCCGCGAGCCGCCCGAGCGGGTTGATCTCGGCGAGCACCATGTCGTTCTCGACGAACAGCTTCGCGAGGCGCGTGAGGATCGGCACGAGCTTGTTCAGCGCCGAGCCGCTCACGCCGGAGGCGGCGATCGCCTCCTTGGCCATGAAGTCCGAGAGGGGGAGGATGTTGGAGAAGTGCCGCCGCCCCACCTTGTCGGGCTGCTCCTCGGCGACCTGCTCGATGTCGATGCCGCCCACCGGCGAGAAGATCATCACCGGCCGCTTGCGGATCCCATCCCACACCACGCCCGCGTAGTGCTCCTGCTCGACCTCCGCCTTCGGGTCTACCAGCACCCCGCGCGGCATGTGCCCGCCGATCTCCAGGGCGAGGATGTCGCGCGCGTGCGCTTCGGCCTCCGCGGGCGTGTCGGCGAACTTGACGCCGCCGGCCTTCATCCGCCCGCCGGTGAGCACCTGCGACTTGATCACCACCGGGCCGCCGATCCGCGCGGCGATCTCACCCGCTTCGGCGGGGTCGGTGGTGAAGCCGTAGTCGGTGACGGGGATGCCGGCGCGCTTGACGATCTCGCGCGCCTCGAACTCGAAGAAGCGCATGCGGCGCGGAAGCCTATACGGCGCCGGCGCCTTGTGCCACCCCGCTTGCCTCCGGCCTACTGGGCCGCGACTCTCGCCTTCACCGCGGCTCCTCCTCAACCAGCGCACGCGTCATGCGTGTCAGCGCCTCTTCGCTCGCAGCTTCCTGCGCGGATTCGACGATCTGCAGCTCCTCGAAGTACCGCCGGTAGAACCCGCGATCGCGCGTGAGCAGCCGATCTGCGCCTAGGAGCGCATGGGCACCGATCAGGAAATCGGCGATAACGCGCTCACGAGATCCGCCCGCCTTGCGGTAGGCACGCCAGGATTCACCCGCGGCGAGGGCCGCGGTGGTTTCGAGCGCAGAGAAGTCCACACGCAACGTCCGAAGCGCTGTCTCGGCCTCCGCCTTCGTCGCGAAGGATGCTCCTGTCTCTGCCCAAACCACATCGCAGGCTATGACACGTCCCGCGCTGAGACACGAGCGAAGCGCCGTGGCGGAGGAAGGCCCAAACTTTGGATCGGCTCCGAAGACGTCCAGCAGAACGCTCGTATCGACTGCGGTGATCACGCTGCGTCGGGCTCGCCGCGCAGCGCCCGCAGCCGCTCATCGGTCGATTCGCCGATGTCGAGAATCCCGTAGACAGCAGTCACAGGATCACTCGCAAGCGCCTTCCTTGCGACCAGGCGCCCATCTTCCTCATTTAGCTCGAGCTGATCGCCCGCGCGAATTCCGAGCCTGTCGCGCAGGCGCTTGGGGACGGTGATCTGCCCCTTCTCGGAGACGGTGCTGAGCACAGTACAACTAACCTAGCATGAATTCTTACTTCTATATACCAACCCAGTCGACGGCGGTTATCGCTATCCGACCGGCAACGGCTCCGGACTGTCTGCCTCGGCGAATCCGTACGCCTGCGCCAGCTCCGGGTCCTTCTTGGCCAGCATTTCGGCGAGCTTGACCATCACCTGGCACTGCTTCCAGGTGGCGTCGTCCTGCATCTTGCCGTCGATCATGTGCACGCCGCGGCCGTCGGGGATCGCCTCGATCACCTTTTTGGCGAACGCCACCTCGCCCGGTTCGGGGGAGAAGACCCTCTTGGCGATCGCGATCTGCGCAGGGTGCAGCGACCAGGCGCCCACGCAGCCCAGCAGGAAGGCGGCGCGGAACTGGGTCTCGCAGCCCTCCACGTCCTTGATGTCGCCGTAGGGGCCGTAGAAGGGCAGCGCGCCGACCGCGGTGCAGGCGTCGACCATGCGGGCGATCGAGTAGTGCCAGGGGTCCTGCTGGTAGCTCGGCCGCGGGGCGTCTGGGTTTTCAGGGTCGGGGTCGGCGATCGTGCGGTAGCCGGGGTGCCCGCCGCCGACGCGCGTGGTCTTCATGCGCCGTGAGGCGGCGAGGTCGGCGGGGCCGAAGCTCATGCCCTGGATGCGCGGCGAGGCGGCGGCGATCTCCTCGAGGTTGGCGACGCCGAGGTGGGTCTCCAACACGCAGTGGATGAGGATCGGTCGCGTGAGGCCCGCTTTGGCCTCCAGCTGGGCGAGCAGGCGGTCGGCGTAGTGGATGTCCCAGGGGCCCTCGACCTTCGGGATCATCACGACCTCGATCTTCTCGCCGATCTCGCCCACGATCTGGGTGATGTCGTCGAGGAAGTAGGGGGAGGCCAGTTCGTTGACGCGCGTCCACAGCGCCGTGTCGCCCAGCTCCATCTCCTTGCCCACGCGGATCAATCCCTCGCGCGCGGCCTCCTTTTTGTCGAGCGGCACGGCGTCCTCGAGGTTGCCGAGCAGGATGTCCACGGTGGGCGCGATGTCGGGCACCTTCGCGACCATCTTCTCGTTCGAGAAGTCGAGGAAATGGATCATCCGCGACGGCTTGAAGGGGATCGCGGACGCCGGCTGGGGCGCGTCGATCGCGAGGGGCTTGAAGAAGTCTCGGGGGTTGCGCAAGTGGGTTCTCCTGGGTTTCGTTCTCTCGATGGTCCTACCCTGAACGGTACCTGCTCGCCGCCGCCGGGTAGAGTTGGCGGCCCGGATCGCGCCGCCGGCGAGCGCCGGCGAGCCCGAGCCCGCGTCCTTCAGACCCACAGGAGACCACCGACACCCATGAGCGACACCGCGACCGCGACCGCCGATACGACCACCTTCGAGACCGACCAGGCCGCCCGCGAGGCCAGCGGCGCCCACCCCTACGGCCGCTACCTCGAGGAGTTCGAGGTCGGCGACGTCTACAAGCACTGGCCGGCGAAGACCGTCACCGAGGCCGACGACCACCTGTTCTGTTTGATCACGATGAACCACCACCCGCTGCACATCAACGACGTGTACGCATCCAAATCGCAGCAGGGGCGCAACGTGGTGGTCGGGCCGCTGGTGTACTCGCTGGCGCTGGGCATGTCGGTGAGCGACGTCAGCGGCAAGGCGATCGCCAACCTCGCCACCGAAGAGCTCAAGCACCCGGCGCCGGTGTTCCACGGCGACACGCTGTTCTGCGAGTCGGAGGTGCTGGAGAAGCGCGAGTCGCAGTCCAAGCCCGACCGCGGCACGGTCAAGGTGCACACGCGCGTGCTCAACCAAGATGGGGTGCTGGTCGCCGAGTTCAAGCGCCTCGTGTTGGTCCCCCGCAAACCCGACGCGCGATAGAGCCCCGGATGGAGACCACCACCCCTGAGATCACCACCGTTTGAGGGGTGGTCGGGAGGGGGCCCTGCCCCCCTCCCGTTAAAGGTCGATAGG
>DATMMB010000282.1:0-3257 GCA_035569895.1 Solirubrobacteraceae bacterium
CCTCGACGGTCTTGAGGAGCGAGTAGTGGTTGTATGGCACGGCTGACACCGAGCCGGGCTTCACGAACGGCGACAGCACGACCGCTCCAACGCGCCCGCCGCCCGGACCGTTGAAACCCGGCGCGTAGCGCGCCCCCGGCAGCGGGCGCTCGCCGCAGCAGGCGCCCGAGCCCTCGCGCCCGACACCGTCGGCTTCGTCGAACGTGACGATGAGCAGGCCGTCGGCGCGGAATGCCGCGGAATTGACGATGAGCGGCACCCACTGTGTGAGGAAGGCGTTGATCGCCACGAGCCCGCCCACGCGCCCGTCGACGCACTGGGGATCGTGGCCGTCGCTGCACAGGTTGGGCGTGATGAACACGAAGTTGGGAGTGGCGGCGCCGCTGGCAAGATCCGCGGGCAGACGGTCGAGATTCACCACGCGTGCATCGCAGCGCGCCGCATCGTCGATGATCGTGTGGAAGTACACGAACGGGTTGTGCTTGGCGGCGTACTGATCGCCGCGCTGCGCCACGCTGGTGGGGTCGGCCGCGCCCACCGGCACGTGTCCGCAGGTGGCGCGCTCGCGGCGCGGGTCATTGCCCATGTCCTCCATGTAGGCCCGCCAGGTGAAGCCCGCCGCCTCGAGCTGATCCGGCAGCGTCTTGACGATCGGCGGGTACACGCAGCCCGCACCGAGCGCCTGGCCGTCCGCATTGAGCGCGGGCGCGCTCAGGCGGAAATCGCCGAACGTCGGGCAGTCGAGCTGCGTTTCGTGGTTGGGTGCCTGGCCGCTGATCATCGCCACGTAGTTGTCGAGGCTCGCATGTCCGATCGCGTAGTACTGCGTGAGCAGCGCTCCCTGCGCCGGGAGGGTATGAGCGAGATAGGGGGCGTCAGACTGCGGTGCGAACGTGTGCGAGTAGGTCATGTTCTCGAGCACCAGCACGAACACGTGTCGGATCGGCGGCAGCGCCCGGGCCGCCGCAGCAGCCTCCGCGGCCGCCGCCGACCTTGCCAAGGCGGCGAGGATTGCGAGCAGTACCAGGGATGCGCGCAGGGACATTCAGCCTCCGGGTGCCTGAGAAGGAGCGGCTGCGGCGGCGTATCGCGGGGCAAGCCGCA
Organism: Solirubrobacteraceae bacterium; assembly: GCA_035569895.1. Taxonomy (GTDB): domain Bacteria; phylum Actinomycetota; class Thermoleophilia; order Solirubrobacterales; family Solirubrobacteraceae; genus Palsa-744. Next base: position 1,105 of record DATMMB010000282.1, read on the forward strand.
TCGCCTTGGCGAACAATGCCCCGCAGAGCACCGTGAGGAGCGCCGCCGTCGCAAACGCGGCCCCCGGGAAATGCACGACAGCGTCCTGCCGCGAGAAATAACCGAAGACCTGCGTCATCAACGGCGGACCGAAGATCGAGCTGAGACTGTAGAGACTCGCCACCGCGCCCTGGAGCTCGCCCTGCGCGTTCGCGGGAATCTGCCCCGAGGCGAGCGCGTTCATCGAGGGATAGGTGAGCGCAAATATGAAGGTGCAGAGTGACACCACGTACATCATCCAGCCGGCGGGAACGAGCGCGTAGCCGAGGTAGGCGATCACGGCCGCGGCCATGCCGGCCGCCGCGGCGCGCCGCTCGCCGCCGAGCGAAGGAATCAGTACTCGTGTGAGCAGTCCCTGGCCGATCGCCATCACCGCCCCGACGAAGGCGAGCGAGTAGCCGACTTGAGCGCTCGTCCAGTGGAACTTGGAGATCGTATAGAAGGCCCAGGTGCTCGGCAGCACCTGGTGGCCGACCTGCCACAGGAACAGCGCCGCGAGCAGCCACATGACGGCCGGGAACCTGCGGATCTGGCGCAAGGTTCCGAGCGGATTGGCCCGTCGCCATTCGAACGAGCGGTGCGCGGCTTGCGGCAGCGATTCCGGCAGCGCGAACAGACCGAAGGTGCCGTTGGCGAGCGCGATGACGCCGGCGGTGAAAAACGGGGCGCGGGGGCTCAGGCCGCCCAGCAGCCCGCCGATGGCGGGCCCCAGGATGAAGCCGATCCCGAAGGCCGCGCCCATGAGGCCGAAGTTCTGCGCGCGCCTCTCCGGCGGGCTGATGTCCGCGACGTACGCATACGCGGGCGTGAAGGAGGCGCCGGCGATCCCGGCGATCGCGCGGCCGGCGAACAGCCAGCCGATCGCGGGCGCGAAGCCCATGATGAGGTAGTCGACCCCAAGCGCGAACAGAGCGAAGAGCAGCACCGGCCGCCGCCCGAAACGATCGCTCAGGTTTCCAAGCACCGGCGCGCAGAAAAACTGCAGCAGCGCGTACACGAACGCGAGCCACCCGCCGTAGGCGGCCGCGCGGTCCACGGTGACGCCCGTCAGCTCAATGATGAGCCGCGGCAGCACCGGCAGAATGATGCCAAAGCCGATCGAGTCGACCAGCACGGCGATGAAGATGAAGACGAACGCGGGGGTGCCGGCTGGGCGCGAGCTCATGGGGCCTTTCGTGAGGGCGCGCTATCTTAGCCGAAGGCCCGCGACGCGGCCGCGCAGCCAGTACACCGGAAGCCCCATGGCGATGATCAGCAGCGTGACGCCCGTGTTGACTGGGTCGGTCACGAGTGCGTTCGCCACCATGCCGGCCGAGGCCACGAGGAACACCGCCGGCACGAACGGATAACCCCACACGCGATAGGGGCGCGGCAGCTCCGGGCGCCGCCGCCGCAGCACGAAGACCGCCGCGACGGCGAGCGCGTAGAAGGGCCAGATCCCGAGGATGAACTTGTCGGCGAGCTGCGCGAAGTCATTCTCCAGCACGTACACCACACCGAGTGCGGTGCAGATCCCGATCGCCACCGAAGGGCTGTCGAAGCGCGGCGAGATGCGCGCGACGGCCCTGAACAACAGGCCACGATCGCCCATCGCGTAGAAGACGCGCGCTCCGACCATCATCGAGGCGTTCAGCCCGCTGAAGGTGGCGAGCATCACCAGTCCCGCGATCAACCCCGCGCCGATGCCGGCGAGCAGCGGGATGCGCGTCGCGACCGTCGTCGCGATCAGCTTCGAGTCCGCCATCTCCGGCAGCGGCAGCACGTAGATGAAGGCAAGGTTCACCAGCAGGTAGACGAGCGCGACGCTCGCGCAGCCGGCGATGAGAGCGCGCGGCAGCGTCTTCTGTGGGTCGCGGATCTCGCCTCCGATGAACGCCAGGTCGGCCCAGCCGTCGTAGCTCCACATCACCGGGATGAGCGCCGTGGCGATCAGCGACAGCGACGCCGCCCCGCTCCATACCGGGGTGAAATGCGCCGCGCTGGCGCCGCGCGCGGTGCAGGCCAGCAGCGCAAGCGCCACGACCGCCGCATACTTGGCGTAGGTGGTCACGCTGAGAACCGCGGCGGCACGCCGTACGCCGACGTAGTTCAGCGCACCGACTACGACGATGGTG